>JACCSP010000103.1 GCA_013812905.1 Pyrinomonadaceae bacterium | reverse complement strand
ACGGCGCGGAATGCTGGTGAACCACAAACGCGTTTCGCGGCTGATGCGGGCAGACAATCTGCTGGCCATGCAGCCGCGCGCCTTCGTAGTCACCACTGATTCCAAACATCAGTTTGAGGTGTATCTGAATCTTGCCAGCCGCATGAAGCTGACCGGGATCAACCAGCTCTGGGTGGCCGATATCACTTATATTCGGCTGCAAGCGGAGTTCGTTTACCTGGCGGTCATCCTGGATGGGTTTTCTCGTAAGGTGGTAGGCTGGGCGCTGGAGCGAACGCTTGCCACCCGGTTACCAAAGGCCGCGCTGGAACTAGCAATTGCTGAACGTCAGCCACCGCCCGGCTTAGTGCATCATTCCGATCGCGGTGTGCAGTACGCTTCGGACGAATATGTGAGAGTCCTACGACAACACCAGATGATTCCCAGTATGAGTCGACCGGCGAACCCCTACGACAACGCAAGTTGTGAAAGCTTTATGAAGACGCTCAAGCGGGAAGAGATTTACGCCAACGACTATCTGGATCTCGATCACTTGCGCTCAAACATCGGGGTGTTCATCGAACAGTACTATAATCGCTGCCGTTTGCACTCGGCGCTCGGCTACAAACCGCCCGAAGAGTTCGAGCGGGCAGTCGCATCCACTCCAACTTCCGCCGGCGCGACCATGAGTTTTTTCAGGCATGAGGAGGACTATCGACCCGATGGTGCACACTCCAATGACGAGGAGCGGCCCGCAGACCGCTCCCCAGACCATCGGTTTCGATGAGTCTCCGGCTGGTTATTCCTTGGCGAGTTGCTCTCCAGCAGAGCTCGCCTCCGCTTCACCAGCCGACAGAGATTCTGAAGCAGAAGTGTCAGTTTGAGAAGGAAATTTTTTGAACCGCAAGTGTGCTAATTGAAAACTGTCTCAACCGAGGGGTTCACCCCAGTTTTGTGTGCCTATAGTGTGCCAACTCAGCCGGAGACAGGGGTAGGCTGAGGTATATAGCGGTATGGATTTGGGGAGAATGACTCAAGAAAAAGGCACTAGCGAGGACTGGGGAGTATTGAGAAGAATGGCCCGGTGAGGACTCTGAATCCGCCTATCGGGGTTCGAATCCCTGCCTCCCAGCCAAACGAAATCAAATAGTTACGGGCAGCCACTCGGCTGCCCGTATTGTTATTGTTGCCCTATAATGTGCGCGTTTCAGTGCAACGGCGAAATCGGGACCAAACTCGACCTACATCTACCGGCTCGATCCGGGTTCCAATTTCACTGGCCGAACCTCTGTCTGTACTCGGTCGAGGTGATGAAAGCCTTGACCATTTCGGCCTGGACGAAGTTACCGTTGAACTGATTCATCTTCGTCAGCCAGAACTCATAGCCGGTGTAGTCCGTGTCCTGAGCATCGTTCGGGTTGCGCCTCAGATAACCAAAGTACTGCATCAGCACAAAGGCGCGATTGAACTCAGCGGTAACCAGATCCGGATCTTCCGCTATCGCCCGCAAGACCTGCGCGCGTGTCTTCGCTCCCGAGGTGAGATCGGCTACCAGTTGATTACGCTCCGCGGTGGACAGCGGATTGCCGGCATTCGCGTTAAGCGTGTCCACAAACTCCGACGCCGGCATTGAGGTCGGAAAAGCCGTAGTGAAGCGAGCGCGCTGCACAAAGTCTGCTGTGAGCGCCTGCTTGTTGTTTTCCAAGACCGCCTCCCAGCCTGTCTGGTTTACTACTACACCCTGACCAATCTCCTGCGTATCAGGTAGAAACTCCAGTAAGCGAACGATTGGAACTGCTATCTGATGCGCTCCACCAAGACTTGAGGTGCCGGTTTTGTCGTCACCATAGGCCGTCTTGTAGATGCGCTCCACCAGATAACCCGTCTGCTGAAATTCAATGGAGAGGTAGAAGGCGGCCGAGACGTTAATGCGCTTGTTGTCGATGCACTGTTGGTCAGCGCCTCAGGAAGTAATCTGGTTGGTCCAGAAATCTAAACCACTCGAATCCGGCTCACGGTTAAAGAAGTCTAGATAGTGCAGGCGCACGAAGAACCCGGTTGTGTCGATTGGATTAGCGCCGTTTGCGATCTCATTATCGGTGATCGTCACGGTTGCAGTCGACAAGGCGCCTAAAGAACCGCCAGATGGGTTGCTGAGCCTGACGTCGAAAGTCTCCGCGCCTTCCAGGTACGAGTCATCGATGATGAAGACCGAGACGGTCTGGGACGTTTCTCCAGCAGCGAACCGAATAGTGCTGATCCTGATCTCGTAGTCGCAGCGCGAAGAAGCGACGCCAGAGAGAACGTTGCAGTTCATCGCGCCCGCCGTATCGCTGGTCGCAAAGCCTACGCTCGCCGCGGCAGCCGTGTTCCCAGAGCGAGTGACAACAAGATTGATCTGCCGGTCGCCCTCGCCCACGGGATAAGACAAAGCGCTGAATTGAATCGTGTCCGACGTCGGCGTTGGTGTCGGCGTTGGTATTGGTGTTGGCGTCGGGGTTGGTGTCGGCGGTACAGTTGTTCCAGTGAAAAAGAGTGTGCGATCAGAGGAGAGATTGGTACCCCCCTGGCTCACCGGGTTAAAGATATAATTGGTTTTCGACGGTGTGACGTCGTAGTTACTTCCTTGCGCTACCCCGGAAAATGAGAAGTTCCCACCGGCATCCGTCAGAGTAGTCAGCGGCGTGCCGCCGCCATTCAGAACCAGAGAGACCGTTACCCCGCTAATTCCGGTTCCTGTACCTGACGGAGGATCCGTGACTCGACCGCTGATCGTGAATGACTGAGCTTGGGCACTAGCTAGATAACGCTGGTCAAATATTTTGTCCGGCAGGAAACTAATGGTTGCCAAAAAAGCGACTACAAAGGCCGCCACCGTAAACAGATTCTTTTTAAACATGCTTTATATCTCCTCTCGAATAAACTAAATGATTAATTAAAAAGATTTTACTATTTTGGTTGAATCAAAGGGGGAGAGAAAACGGAGAAGACAACTTTCTTGCGCGGCCCAGATGGTGGACAGCTATAGCAGCCGGCACATTGGCTTGCTTCAACACACTTGATTCGGGAAACCACCTCTCGGATACTGGTTTTGAGTGGCCATCACGGGGAGTAAAAGGGTTTGTTCTAGAGGAAGAGAGAATTATCCACTAGTCGACTCAAAGAACGTTTCGACTAGCGGCAACCGCCCGGGACCAGGTCACGGGCGGTTGCCTTTTTGCACTACACGCCAAGGGGAAAGTTGTTAACCGCAAGCCAACCTAACTTTAGCTGCGGCCGCTGAAACGCCTTCTTGCGGCACCAGCCACTCCAACAAGTCCAGTTCCTAGCAGCAGCATGCTGGTCGGCTCTGGGATCGCAGTCTGCTGTGCGCCCCGGACGTCGCCCGTCAGAGACACCGTTGGCCTCCCCGCCGTGACCGACACATCGTTGACACGAAACCTGAACGATCCCGCGCCACACGTCGTCTGCTGTCCGGGAATGGTTGTCGCCGTGCAGGTCGTGTCGTTGAAGGTGAACGTAATGGGCTCGTTGTTGAAGTCTAACGTCACCCCACCGATGTCGTTTGAGATCACCGTCCCCATCAGCGTCGCCGAAAAGGTCGCGGAGTTTGATCCCACGATCATCTGCGGATCGGTGAAGGTTACACGGAGCGTGAAGGTCTGACCAGCGTAGCTGGCCGGGTCCCCCGTGAGTGTAAACGAACCCAGGTTATCGAGGTTGGGTGTGCCAGCCACGTTGCCGATGCCCAGGAAGCCGCCAGCCGTCGTCCCGTTAAATGTCGAGCTGTTGTAGGTCAAGCCGAAAAGCGTGGACGACCCAACGGGCACGCACCCCGTGCCGAAACAACCGGCAGTGTTGCCCGAGATGAAAACTTCATCGGCCCGAACCACTCCCTGACCGAGCCCCATTACCGCAATCGCGCCGATGCTCAGGGCGAGCGGCTTGAGTATTGAAAAAAGTGAATTTCGCATTACCTGTTCTCCCTTAGTGAAGTACCCCTTCGCGAGGTTTGCAATTTTTATCCCCGAGGAGAGCTTCGCGTCACAAGAATTGAAAGACGCGAAACCAACCTCCAATTTTGCGGTCGAAGCTCCGGGGGGCGAAGGAGCCTCGTCAAAAACTGGGCACCACTCCAAAGAGCTCGGACTAGAAACCCAAAACCAACAGATGGGCAGAAACCCCTTCTCTATTGTTCCGCCGTCACTGGGTGCCGCAAGTAGCTCTTATCAGCTGCTGACAGTAACAAAGAACGATAGCCAACGATCTTCCGAAATCTCGGGAGACTGGGCTATGTCGGGGCTTACAAATTCGGGAGAGAATTTGGAATTCGGGAGAAATTCTTTAAAAGGTCAGCACCCTCACTTTGCAATTTCGGGGCCAACGGCTGACAAGTAGGTGCATTTTGCAAAAGCAGCTATTTTGTTGGCCAACCCCCGGCAAGTATTTAGAAAAAAGTGGACGCGTGTCTGGAATTGAGACTAGTATTCTAGACTTCGGACGGATAACGGTGCCTGCTTAGCATATGGGCCCCCTTGGCGATGAGTGCTCACCTGCTCTTCCTCCGCTGTGGTCGCAGGGTAGTCTCTCAGAACGCCCGCGGCTTTTTGCTATCCACTCTAATTGGGAAAGTTATTCTATTGGTACTGTAGAACAATTTAGGAGCGACGGCCCAGGGGTTAGGGGTTCACTGGTAAATGACTTTTCCCAGTGCCTTTATTCCCGGAAACAGTCTCTCTGATAAGAAGAGCGGTAACGTTTTTGGGAGAGGACGTTGCCGCTCTTACTTTTGTGGGGAAGCTCTTGTGGTGATGTTTTCAAGGGACCAGGGGTGCCGAAACGCTGGCATGCGCTGCACTTACGACTGCAGAGGCCTCGTGAGCGCTTCGGCCTGGGCATCATTCTTGCGCGCGGCTCGATACATACCGAAGGCTTCTCTGGCGAGCTTCCAAACCGGGCGTCGATTTTGAGCCACCAGTTTTGTCCAATCGCGCCTGGTCAACTGGGGGAAATAAATGCCTCGGAAGAATAAGCGCGCAACCAGGTGCATTAATCTGTCATCAATCCGCCGGTCAGCGATTGACTCTAGCGCTTTCTGGTTGCTCTCGGCGCTATAGGACGTTCTCCATGCCTTATCCACTTCCATCTGGGCCTCTTCTATGGTCATCTTAAGGGGAGTGTGCGCCATCTTAAAGG
>JACCSP010000100.1 GCA_013812905.1 Pyrinomonadaceae bacterium | reverse complement strand
TACACCATGGTGCTGAAAGCGTTTGACTACCTGCGCAAAGGCGAAGATAAAGTCAGCACCAAGTTCGAAACGCCCAGGGATGAAAGGATCGGCGTTGGCTTCTGGGGCGCGGGTCGAGGGTACCTCTCCCACCACCTTACCCTCGACAAGGGCGCAATAACGAATTACCAAATCCTAACGCCTTCAACCTTCAATGCCTCCCCGAAAGATCCGTTTGGCAATCCCGGACCCTACGAAGAGGCCGTGTTGAATACACCCATTCTTGAGGACTATTCGCGCCCTGAAGACTTCACCGGCGTGGACATGCTTCGCGCTATTCGGAGCTTCGATCCTTGCATGCCGTGCACCACGCACATCTACGGAGGCGAACGCGAGATTGTGAGAGAGGTTAATACCTGCGCCTGCAGCGCTGAAGGCTGAAACAATTGCGGAAAGCGGATTTCGACTGCGAATTGACAATTTACCGCAGGTTGTTCCCATCTCGTATCTCCAATCAGCCGTCATTCCGCAATTGAGATGATACTCGTATCAGGCATAGGGTATTCCAATCTGAGCGACATGTCCTTCGGTCGCGTTTTGCTCTCGACACTGGAGCAGATGGACTGGCCGGATCACGTTCACGTCGAAGACTTAAACTACGGTCCGATCATGATCTATCAGTCGTTGCAGGCCTCGGCGGTAAAATATGACAGGGCTGTCTTTGTCAGCGCCGCCAAACGTGGACGAAAACCGGGAACGCTGCAGATATATCGATGGAATGGCGAACTTCCTCGCGACTCCGAAATACAGGCTCGCATCGGGGAGGCAATCACTGGCGTCATCGACCTGGATAATCTGCTGATTGTTTGTAAGCATTTCGGTGTTTTGCCAGACGACGTGACAATTGTGGAAGTCGAACCGCAAAGTGAAGAATGGGGTTCGGAGTTTAGTCCCGTCGTGGCTGCCAGAGTTGAGGAGGCAATCCAGGCTGTGAGACAGCGGGCTTTAGTCACAACTAACGTAAATGAGTGAAATAAACACCGAGGACCTCGCAGGTGAGGAACTGGTTGCTCGGCTCAATTCGTTAATCGAGGAGCTTGAGCAATATCCAGATAATGAGGTGCGTGAGACGGCTCTCGACCTGGTTCAAATAATCCTTAAACTGTATGGTGAATCCCTTCGGCGAATGATAGCAACATTTGAAGCAGAGCCGCAGCGTGACCAAATTCTTGGACGGATGGCCAGCGATGAGGTCATTCGTTCGATACTACTGATACATGGCCTCATGCCCGAGAGTTTGTATGACCGCGTAGCGGCGAAGCTGAAAGTTCTTCGTCCC
This sequence comes from Pyrinomonadaceae bacterium, assembly GCA_013812905.1. Classification (GTDB taxonomy): domain Bacteria; phylum Acidobacteriota; class Blastocatellia; order Pyrinomonadales; family Pyrinomonadaceae; genus PSRF01. The sequence goes on along the minus strand of JACCSP010000100.1, from coordinate 15,602 downwards.
TTCCTAATCTCCCAGGGTTGCGATGTGGAACTGCTGGGAGTAGATGATAACCGCGCGCGCGTGCGTCTGATTCGCAGCGGCAAGGGTGCTCCTCCCCTCACCGTCCTCAAAACTGATATTGAAAAAGCTTTGATCGAGGTTGCTCCCGATCTCGCAGGCATTGAAGTAGAGGGACTATCCGAAAAGATTGAAGCGACGGCCAAGGCTACAGCAGCCCTCGGCCGCATGATTCAAAAACCTGAAAAAAATTCTAAACCAACGCTCGTGCAAATCAAGCGAAAGGAATCTATGCGTGGCGAGCCGAACACCTGGGTGTCTGTTATACGGTCCCAAAGTATAGGGTCGGGCAATTTCAAAATACTCAATTTCCAAGACATTAACGTTTTGATTTCGAATCTCGATGGTGAGTTTTACGCATACCAAAACGCCTGCGCCGAAGGGGGCCGGCCTCTGGATGACGCGCTTTTTGAAAACCCGATTCTCAGTTGTTTATGCCACGGCTATGGATATGACCTGCGGCGCGGTGGTTGTATTGCGCGGCCCGACCTGCACCTTAAATCGGTTCCCTTGAAAGTTGAAGATTACAAAGTGAAGATTGGACTGTAGGGTATCTGACTGCCTTGACTTAATGGCGCACTCGCCCGCACTCCTATCCAATTATTAACCTGGGCCCTTTTATGACTAACGACTCAAAAAAAGAAGACCCTCAAAAGGATTTGGATCTTGGGATAGGTAGTCTGAAAATGCGAGACGAGATCCTACAGGTAATGTATTGGATGACTGGCGAAGGTCTAGGCAGCGAAATTTCCGTTGTTGATCTCCGGAAGTTTCTTCCTAGCGAGCAAACTGTGCTTGCGCGCGACCTTGAGCTCATGGTCTCAACGGGTCTGCTAGAGTCGCGGGAAACCAAGTTTGCCCTAACTGAACAAGGGAAAGCAGAGGGTGGACGACGATTCGCAGACGAGTTTGAGTCAATGATTAAGCCAGGGCATTTTGAATGTGATGAGCCGGATTGCGATTGCCATGATCCGGAGGCAGCGGGAGAAGCGTGCAAGCATTTGTCGTCAGCCTATATGAACTAGCGATTCTATAACAGAAGAGTGATGAGAAAAGAGCCGCACAAAGAGATTGAAGGCGATGTTCTGAAGGGGCTGGCGGCAGGTGTCGTGGGTGGGCTGGTGGCGGCCGCGGTAATGAACCAGTTTCAGGCTCTTTGGAGCGGACTGGCCGAAAGGGAAGAGAGATCTCATGGCGCGCAATCCCTACAGCAAGGCTCTCCGAAGGTGGGTGTCGGCAGAGAACTGAAGGCTGAGGGCAAGGACGCCGAAGAAGACGATGCTACCGAAAGACTTGCCAATGCCATCTCCGTGGGTGTCTCGGGGCATGAGCTCACAGAGCGTGAGAAGAAGGTTGCTGGAACAGCCTTGCATTACGCGATGGGTGCGTCATCGGGAGCTCTTTATGGCGCAGTCGCTGAACTCCTGCCGGCGGTAAAGGTGGGCGCAGGCGTTCCATTCGGCGCCGCTGTCTGGCTTGTTGCCGACGAGGGTATCCTGCCCGCCCTTGGACTTTCAAAGTCTGCCGATGAGTATCCACCTTCCATCCATGCTTACGCGCTAGCTTCGCACGTGGTTTTTGGACTCACTACCGAACTTGTACGAGGCGCTGTTAGGTACGCACTCTGATCCAGTCAATGACCATAAGAGCTCAAATAACAGTTCGGGGCGTAGTTCAGGGTGTCGGTTTCCGCCCCTTTGTCTTTTCGCATGCCCAGCGACGGGCGCTCAAGGGGCAGGTCTTGAACAGCAGTTCAGGCGTCCTCATCGATGTGGAGGGTGAAGCCTGTACCATCGAAGAATTTATCAAAGAGATCAAAACGAACTCCCCACCGCTCTCGCTGATTGAGTCAGTCGAGCGAAGCGTCAATTTGGATCTTGCGCACTACACGGATTTCCGGATCGTTGAAAGTTCTGCGAATGGGCGACGATTCACGCATATGTCGCCGGACGTCGGCACTTGCGACGACTGCCTAAAAGAATTGTTTGACCCTCAAGACCGGCGTTATCAATACCCTTTCATAAACTGCACCAACTGCGGTCCCCGATTCACAATCATCGAAGATATTCCCTATGATCGCGCACAGACGACCATGCGCGACTTCGAAATGTGCCGTGCCTGCCGCGCTGAGTATGAAGATCCGAATGACCGTCGCTTTCATGCCGAGCCGACAGCCTGCGCCGTTTGTGGCCCCAAACTTTATCTATTGAGTGCGAATGGTTTGGACACAGGCGGCGATGCGGAAATCATTGAGCGTGTCCGAGATCTTCTCTTGAAAGGGAGAATTATTGCTATCAAGGGCATCGGTGGATTTCATCTCGCCTGTGATGCTCTTTCGCAGGAACCCGTTCAGCAACTGCGGAAAAGAAAATACAGAGAAGACAAACCCTTTGCGATTATGGCGGCCTCAGTGGAAATAGTTAGACAGCATTGTTTTGTGCCGGATGCCGAAAGCCACCTGTTGCAATCGGGGCGTCGACCCATTTTGCTCCTGGACAGAAAGCCGACTTCAACTATCCCGCCAGAGGTGGCGCCGGGAGTCAATACCTTAGGATTCATGTTGCCATACACGCCGCTACACCACCTGCTGTTCAGGAATCTCGATCGACCCCTGGTAATGACGAGCGGCAACGTTTCCAATGAACCTATCTGTTATGACGACGATGAGGCAAGCAAACGTCTCCACAAGATTGCCGATTATTTCCTGCTCCATAACAGGCGGATTCACATGCGTACGGACGATTCAGTTGTCCGCGTCAGGGAAGGTCAAGAGATGGTAGTGCGACGGTCGCGCGGTTATGCACCAGCTCCAATAAAAACTGCATTTACGTTTGGGCGACAGGTTTTGGCGTGCGGCGCAGAACTGAAGAGTACTTTCTGTCTTACTCGCCACAGCTACGCATTTGTCAGCCACCATATCGGCGATTTGGAAAATCTGGAGACTCTTCGATCATTTGCTGAAGGGATTACTCACTTTAAACGCCTTTTTCACCTCGAGCCTGAAGTAGTTGCCTACGACCTTCATCCCGAGTATTTGTCGACAAAGTACGCTCTCTCTCAGGACGATGGTCTTACTAAAGTTGCCGTTCAGCATCATCATGCGCACATTGCGAGTTGCATGGTCGACAACCAGATAGACGGGGAAGTGATCGGTGTGGCGATGGACGGCCTTGGTTTTGGCACGGACGGCCGTATGTGGGGTGGCGAGTTCTTCGTCGCTGACTTCGCTGCAGCACAACGCATTGCACATCTTGCTTATGTACCCATGCCTGGGGGCGCAAAAGCAATACGCGAACCGTGGCGGATGGCTGCAGTTTACTTGCAGTGGACCTTCGGGGACGAGTTCTTAGATTTGAACTTACCTTTCGTTAAAGGCTTGGACAAACGGTGCTGGACCACGCTGCGCAGCATGGCCGCGACCCGTACTAACAGCCCCGAAACGTCCAGCATGGGCCGACTGTTCGATGCGGTCTCGAGCATTCTTCGACTGAGGGACATTGTCAACTATGAGGGTCAAGCCGCGATTGAGTTGGAAGGAATTGCCGACCGCCACTGTACCGAGGGTTATGATTTCGGCCTTAGCCTGGGGAATGCGGAAGATGTTATTGACGCACGAGATGTAATTCGTCGTGCAGTGGGAGACATAATGGATGGGGTGCCACCCGCAATAGTGTCAGCGCGGTTTCATCTGAGTGTGGCTCGATTGATTGTTGCGGTCGCAGAGAACGTCCGGAGTGAGTTGAGGCTTAACAGAGTAGTCCTATCGGGCGGAGTGTTTCAAAACCTGTTCCTGCTGGAGCGAACTTGTGAGATGCTCAGAGCACGGGGTTTTCAGGTCTTCACACATTCCCGGGTTCCAACTAACGACGGCGGTATCTCATTGGGCCAGGCGGCGGTCGCCAATGCGCTAATCAAATCAGGGAGGATCTAGCATATGTGTCTAGCCATACCCGGCAAGATTGTCGAGATTGTCGATGTCGATAACCGAATTGCGAAAGTCGAGGTGGGCGGTGTTAAACGCAACATCAACATCGGCATGCTGGGCGAAGACGAAGCTAGGGTGGGTGATTACGTTCTGATTCATGTCGGGTTTGCAATGAGCAAGGTTGATGAACACGAAGCGCACGAGACGCTGCGAGTGCTTAAGGAAATCGGTGAGTTCGACCTGGAACTGGAACAGTTTAAGACGACTATAGAGTAAAAACTGTCAGTCGTCAGTTTCAGTAGTCGTCGCATTTGATTTGATGAATTGACTAAGAGAGTAGACCACGGAAAACGACCACTAACGGCCGACTACTGCCAAATAACAACAAAGAAATGAGTAAACCGGCACTAGATGATTTTTCCCGTTCCTTCTATCCGTTTCTCCATGAAGAGCAGAAGCAGCCGGAGGAACTGATGGCCCAGATGGCTTTCTCATTAATGGAAAAGGCGCGCGCGAGTGTCGAGGTAAAGACGAGGTTCTTTGAAGCAAACAAAGAAACAATCATCGCGGCTTCGCTTGACCTGGCCCAGGCCTTCCATCGCGGACGGAAACTATTGGTGTGTGGAAACGGCGGGTCGGCGACCGATGCGCAGCACGTCGCTGTCGAGTTTATGCACCCGATCACCGTCGGACGCAAAGCCTTGCCGGCAATTTGTTTAACCAACGACATGGCGATGGTAACTGCGGTGGCTAATGATGTCGGGTTCGATGACGTATTTAGCCGCCAGATCATTGCGCTGGGCGTGGAAGGCGACGTTTTGTTAGGGATCTCTACGAGTGGCAACTCGGAAAACCTTATGCATGCTTTCGCCACCGCGCGCCGCATGAAACTCATCACCATGGGCTTCGCCGGGGATGATGGCGGCAAGATGGCCGGAGCGCCTGGAGGCTCGTTGGATTATTGTTTGACCGTTCCTACTTCGAGTATTCATCGGATACAGGAGACCCACGTGGCGCTCTACCACATCATGTGGGACATGGTACACACTTTCTTGCCGAATAAGGCGTTGTTTCAAGCACCAGGGGTAGCGGCCACAGATGAACAAGGATGAGAACTGGTAAGAACGGCCAAGAAGATGAGTCAGAACCACTAGGCGCTATCTATAATCTTATCTGTGCTAACCCCTGATAAATCTGTGGCCCATTGCCCAGGGAATTTGAAATGAAATTCATAGACGAGTATAGACAAGGCGATTTGGCGCTGATGTTGGCTGAGCAGATTGAGCGCTTGACCGATCAACCTCTTAAGTTGATGGAAGTCTGCGGCGGACACACTCATACGATTTTTAAATATGGTATCGAAGACTTGCTGCCGCGGAACATTGAGATGATTCACGGTCCCGGTTGCCCAGTCTGCGTTATTCCCCTTGGTCGCGTGGATGATGCGATTTCAATCGCGCAGCAGCCCGATGTAATCTTTACGACCTTCGGAGATGCTATGCGGGTGCCGGGTTCAAAGACCAGCTTACTGGACGCCAAGGCCTCCGGAGCCGACGTGCGCATGGTCTACTCTCCACTCGACGCTCTGAAGATTGCGCGGCAAAACCCCGATAAGAATGTGGTCTTCCTGGGGCTTGGATTTGAAACCACGGCGCCCTCGAGTGCGATGACGATCCTGAAAGCCGCTAAAGATAAAGTGGAAAACTTCAGCGTTTTTTGTAACCACATCACGATCATCCCGGCGTTGAAAGCCATGCTTGATTCGCCCGATCTAAAGCTCGACGGCTTTGTAGGTCCCGGGCATGTCAGCACGGTCATCGGGACTAGTTGCTATGAATTCGTGCCGCGTGATTATGGAAAACCGTTGGTTGTCACCGGTTTTGAGCCACTCGATGTTCTCCAGTCGGTCTTCATGATTATCAAACAGATCGTGGAAGGTCGTGCCGAGATCGAGAATCAGTATACGCGCGTTGTGACCAGGGAAGGTAACAAGCTGGCGCTGGAAGTTCTATTTGAAGTATTCGAACCCCGCGATTATTTTGAATGGCGCGGATTGGGATCAATCGCGCACAGCGGCATGCGCCTTCGATCCAAATATGCTGACTTTGATGCCGAGTTGAAATTCAGGGTGCCGGGATTGCGCATCGCCGATCCGAAGGCGTGCCAGTGTGGTGAAATCCTCAAGGGAGTGAAAAAACCATGGGAATGCAAAGTGTTTGGTACTGCGTGTACTCCGGAGACGCCAATCGGTTCCTGTATGGTGTCATCGGAAGGGGCGTGCGCTGCCTATTATAATTTTGGTCGGCTGTCGAAGATCGCTGAGCGATCCAGCGCGAACTGAGCTGCTTGAAAACATCTAATGTCGAAACTGTTTAGCCCGACGCCGCTTTTTGAAAGAGTTGAACGAGCCCGGCGCAAAAAACATAAATTTAGGGACACGCAGATTACCCTCGCGCACGGCAGCGGCGGTCGGGCAATGCACGAGCTGGTTGAAGGGCTGTTTCTCGAATACTTGCGCAACCCGCTGCTGGAAGAGCTTGAAGATCAGGCGGTCTTCGAGATTGCCGCCACCGCCACAGGAGTTGTGGGCAGCGGCAATAACGGGCACGCGCAGATCAGGATGGCTTTCACAACTGACTCCTACGTGGTTGATCCAATTTTCTTTCCCGGCGGCGACATCGGCAAACTCGCGGTCAACGGGACGGTAAATGATCTGGCTATGAGTGGTGCGCGACCGCTCTACCTTTCCGCTGGCTTCATTCTCGAGGAGGGGTTTCCGATCGCAGACTTGAGACAGATTCTGGAATCCATGCGGGACGCCGCCGGCGAGGCTGGTGTCGCGGTTGTCACTGGCGATACCAAGGTTGTTCAAAAGGGGAGCGCCGATAAGGTTTTCATAAATACCTCCGGAATTGGAGTAATTGAATCCCCGGTTCATGTTTCCTCCTCGGGAGCCCAGATTGGGGACAAAGTAATCCTTAGCGGCACGGTCGGCGATCACGGTACCACTATCATGATCGCGCGTGGTGAACTTGAACTGGAAACAGATATAGAGAGCGATACAGCTCCCTTGAATGGCTTGGTCCAGGCAATGGTAGACGAAGCTGGGAAGGCCCTGGCCTTTGACGCAATTCATTGTCTGCGCGATCCGACTCGGGGCGGAGTCGCTACCACCCTTAACGAAATCGCTTCGAGTTCGGAAGTCTGCATCGAGCTCGATGAGGATCTGATTCCCGTGCGTGAAGAGGCGAAAGGCGCATGCGAGATCCTTGGGTTGGATCCGCTCTACGTTGCTAATGAGGGCAAGCTCATCGCTATCGTGGCACCCGAGATCGCCGAACGTCTCGTCAAGAGGATGAAAGAAAACCGCTATGGACGAGATACCTGCCTCATTGGCGAAGTGAAATCGGAGCCTCGGGGTATTGTTGCCCTGCGCACGGGCTTTGGAGGGACGCGGATAGTGGATATGCTGGTCGGTGAGCAATTACCACGGATATGTTGAGCCGCGCGGACTCGCGTTGAGCTGTTTGCGCTGCGGCCATTGGTGTTCCGGATCTCTCTACGGGGAGGAGGTCGCCGCCTTCATCGTGCTGAAGGACGGAGCGACTGCAACCAAAGAAGAGTTTGTCGAATTTTGCCGAGAACGCTTAGCTGACTACAAGTGCCCTGACGGTGCGGCTAGTAAACGAAATTCCTAAAGGACTGACTGGAAAAGTGTTGAAGCGAGAGCTGTCCAAGCACGTAACCCAATAACCGCAGCGGAAGATTATCTCGTGCTCTCAAATTTAGGCCACGGAGTGATTCGCGAATCCTTAAACCGATCAGAAAGCCACGCACCCAATAACCAAACCCCGCAAATCCCAACCATTAAGGGGGAGAACCATTTTCCGTAGAGACCATCAGGTGACAACTTTTCTGTCGCTTCGTGAAGCATCTCACTGTTTGGCAGCAGTCCCGCCTCCGAGAACTCGTGAAAGGAGTATATGGCAACTTGCAGGATGAACAACATCAGAAAAATGCTGGTTACTTGAAAGAATCTCTTCACATTGATTAAGTGACCAAACCGAGCCCAGCCCCAGGCAAATGCGCTGGCCCCCAGCAGCCCCAATAGTGCGCCTCTGATCATCTGCGGATCGCGGACCTGTAGCAGTAACAGAGCAGTTTCCATACCTTCCCGCGTGATCATCAGAAATGTAAAGAGAAAGACTCCGGCCAAGGCTGTTATCCGCGATGTGCGCGACGACATCTCTCCCAACCGATTGCGCATCGTCTCTTGAAGCTTCGGTCCGGTACGCCACATGTGAACTACCAGTGTGCCTACCATTAAGATAGCGACGACGCCAAGAACGGCTTCGCGTAAGGCTTCATTTCCCAAAAACTGACCGGCATATCCTCCCAGCGTTTGTCCAAAGATCCCAATTAGAACTGCATCGTCCACGCCGTTCTTGAGCACGTAACCCAAGCCAGCGCTGACGAAAAGAGCCAGGACAATGGCGAGGTAAACACCCTGGGCAAGCCACTTTTGCCCAGTCTTACGGAGGTAGGTCAAGATAATGGCGACGAGCAGAAAAGACTCGAACCCTTCGCGAAGAACAATAATGAAGGAATTAAGCATTGGTAGATTTCGTTTCCGGACTAAATTACTTTTGCGCTTAGAAATGCTTGGGCCGCGTCTCCAGCCACAAAGTATATCCTAATTGAAAATCACTTTCAATTTCAGTGGGAAGTGTTTGGGCAGGCATATCTCCAATCATATTTTATTGAGGGGTGACAGGGATGATTGCCAGGTCCGCGCGAATTTGCCCGGTCTGCGTGGACGCAGTAAGTCGCACCGGCAGGCGACGTTTGTCATCACTGATCCATATTCGGAAAAGGTACTTATCTGGTTGGGGATCGTCGGTGGTGAGTGAAAGCTGAATGGCAGGTATGCTTTGGGAACCGATTTGAATAGTTTCTCGCTTCAGCGAGGTAATGAAAAGAGTTTTGGGTTTGTTGTTAACCAGAATCGAGACCGCATTGCGCCGGGGCGGCGTGATGTTGAAGGTCCTGGCAAGATAGAAAAATGAAAGATAGTCGTGCGTACCAATCGGGATTTCTATTCGCTCGCCTTTGTCACTGGTTGCCGTGCCGTAGTCCTGGTTAATAATAAGAGTTTGATTCAGCCGCCGGGAGCCTTCAGTTAGATTCATCTCGGAACGAAAGGGAAGCAGCGTTTTCGGATCGACATAACTGCTAATCTGATCATTGGCGAAGAAAAGACGCTGCGCTGCATTCGTGGTTTGTGCCCGAAGCATAAACAGTAAGGCGTCGCGATCGAAGTGACGTGCGCGTGCGCGCACTTGGAACGTCGCGGTGCCAGCTGGTGAGCTGATGTCTCCCAGAAAGACTTGATAGTTCAGTTGCTCGCCAACCTTGAATGGCAGCTGGTCCAGATTTCCGTTGCCGGAGTCAGTGGGGGGCGGAGCGGGGGGCATCGGTGTTGCCACTGCACGCGGGGGCGTGACAGCTGTAATTGGGACTGGCACAGGTTTTAGGAATTCTGATCCAGCGAGTTCTGCACGAAGCTCGCCCGCGGCGAGCCGTGCTGTGATCAGGACCGGAACATGTCTCTCATCGTCGCTGAAAAAGATCCGAATGCGATAATTATTCGCCCCGGAATCATTTAACACGCGAACCTGCGAGACAAGGGTGTTGAATGATCCCACAGTCGTCTTAACGGTCTGGCGTCCTGTGACTTTTAGCTCAGCTTGATAATCTTCCTTTTCACCTCTCACCGACAGGTAATAGGTAGATCCTTCAACCAGCGCCAATGCTCTGAGCCGATAGATGGCGGACAGGAAGTCATAAGTACCAGGAGACTCTCCAGTTCTCAATGTTGACGGGATAGCTGCCACTCCAGCGGGACCATTCAGCGTTCTTTCCGTTTCCGATGTGTGGGTAGCCTCGCGTATCACTTGCTGAGAATGAAACGGAAGACCGGTGGCTGCATCAACATAGGTGAAGTAATCATTATTGATGGCAAACAAGGCCGCGTGGATTACGCCTGTGGTTTCTACATGAGCGCGAAGTTGAATTCCTTCGCGTCCGAAGAAGACATCGCGAGCACCCACCTGCAGCTCGACATGCGCCGCACTGATAACGTTTGAGAAAGAAACGTTGTAGGTAAGTCGTTCACCTGTACGGTAAGGGGCCGCAAAAAAAGGGAGAGAAACTGAGTCAGTTTTACTCTGCGCTGCGGGCTCCATGAGCGCGAGGAACAGGAATATAAGGGTACAAATAACTGCCGGCTTCAAACTTTGCTTCACCCTTACATCATAATTTCAAAACCAGGTCCAGAGCAATGTTGCAGCCCTGCCCCTTATCCCAATTGCACACGCATCGTCAATCTGGCGGTTCCTCTTCTTGCCGACTTGACTGTGTTAGCCCAGTCCTGATTCCATCTCTTCCAGGATCTGACCGGCTGATTCTGCGGGGTCTTTGGCACTGGTAATGGGGCGGCCTACCACAATGTAGTCTGCGCCGGCCCGGACCGCTTGAGCGGGAGACATTACTCGTTTCTGATCGTCCTGGGCAATCCCCACGGGCCGCACACCAGGCGTCACAATAAGGAAACGGGAGCCCCTTACAGTGGACCTCACTACGGCCACTTCATGTGCAGATGCGACCACCCCATCCATCCCACTGGCTTCGGCTAGCAGTGAAAGACGACGGACCTGTGTCTCTGGTTCGGCGCCGATACCTATCTCTGACAGCGAGGTCGCATCGGAGCTGGTTAGGACCGTAACAGCAATTACGGATGGGCGTCTGAGGCCCTCGTTCGTGGCAACTTCGGAGACTGCGTCGGCCGTGCGTCGCATCATCTCCCGACCACCAGAGGCGTGCACATTGAATATTGAAACACCCAATCGGGTAGCTGCGACAGCGGCGCACGAAACAGTATTTGGAATATCGTGAAACTTAAGATCCAGGAATACCTTGTTGCCCGCCCCGGAAATCTCGCTGACTATTTTCGGGCCCGCCTCAGTGAACAGTTGAGATCCAATCTTAAACATTCCAACGATGCCGCGCAGGGAGAGCACGAGTTCACGCGCTCGGCGCTCCGTAGCAACATCCAGCGCTACAATCAACCTGTCTTTCGTTACGCTAGTCATACTATTGCGCAATCATAGACGAACCACTCCCTCCCTTAAGTATCAATGAGCGAGCTCTCTAGCACGCGATCCCACAGCCTCATCAAGAGTACCGAAACCTTCGCGCGCGACAATCTGCTCCAGGCCCTCGTTAATCTCTTGCGCGATTCTCGGGCCCTGGTAAATGAAACCGGTGTAAAGCTGAATCAGACTTGCTCCGGCACAAATCTTTTCCCAGGCATCTTCCGCAGTAAAGACTCCCCCAACTCCAACGATCGGAATTGTGCCCGACGTCAGGTTGTAGAGTATGGCGATCATGTTGGTTGAACGCTGGCGAAGGGGAATGCCGCTCAAGCCTCCTTCGCCACAAGCGATAATTTCTTCTTTTGAAGCTAACAGGCCGTCGCGTTGATTGGTGGTGTTCGTGGCGATCAGGCCGGCCACGTTGGTCCTCGTTATCACATCGACAACCTGGTCCAACTCTGCTCGATCAAGGTCGGGAGCAAGCTTTACAAGTAGAGGTGTCAACCTGCCACGCAGGGTTTGCTCGCTCAGTTCAAGGTTTCGTCTCTGTAGGGCCAGCAACAAATCTTCCAGCGGTGCGGCTTTTTGCAAGTCTCGCAAACCCGGCGTGTTTGGAGAGCTGATGTTTACGGCTATATAGTCGGCGACCGGATAGATAATCTCAAAACTGCGGAGGTAATCTTCCACCGCGTTCTCTATGGGAGTGGTTTTGCTCTTGCCTATGCTGACTCCAAGGACGCATTCGGGCCGATGAGTACTTACCTGTTGCGCAAATCGAGCAGCGCCCTTGTTGTTGAATCCAGCCCGATTGATTAAGGCTTTGTCTTGCGGAAGCCGGAACAGCCGTGGGCGTTGGTTGCCCGCTTGGGGTTCGTGAGTAACGGTGCCTGCCTCGATGAAACCGAATCCCAAAGCCGCGAGAGACTCCAGGGCGATACCATCTTTATCAAATCCCGCGGCCAGGCCTACTGGATTAGAAAAGCTCAAACCAAAGCGTCGGATCTCTCCGAATGGTTTTCGCATAGTTCGAGGCGCGAGTAGAAGTTTGACGAGGCCGGGGGAGATAGAAAGTGTATGAAGCGCCAGTTCGTGGGCAGTTTCCGGAGACAGGCGAAAGAGTAGCGGACGCAACAGTGAGCGATAGAGCATGCAGGGCTGCGATTTTATATTGCTTCGGTCTTCAAACACCGCAGACTAACAGAGCACTTTGATAGTGGCAACCTTGACAGCGCTTGCGGCAAAGCCGCGCAGCATCGAAAGTTCTTCTCGATGAAAACGATCTGCCTTATACTATGGCCTTGACTTGGCGGGAGAACTCATTACCGAAAAGGCAGGAATTCGAGAGTTACTCGCCTCATGATCGAACAGCAAAGACGACCAACAATAGGCATTAGCATTCAGCAGGAGAGGCATCAGTGAAAAGCAACGTGACTGAGATTGCCACAGACGTTTATCGCATTTCCACGTTCCATCCCGACTACGGTATTCAGCTCAATCAGTTTCTAATTAAGGATGACGAGCCGTTCCTCATGCACACGGGCCTCAAGAAGATGTTTCCGGTCACGTTTGAAGCAGTAGCTTCGATTATTGATCCGGCGAAGTTGCGTTGGATTGGATTCAGCCATTTCGAGTCTGACGAGTGTGGGGCGTTAAACGAGTGGCTGGGGATCGCGCCGAACGCGCAGGCAGTTTGCAGCTTCGTGGGCACGATTGTGATGGTGAATGATTTCGCCGACAGGCCGGCGCGCCCGCTCAACAATGACGAGGTGCTCGAAATTGGCCGGCGTCGCCTGCGATTTTTAGCAACTCCTCACGTGCCGCACGCCTGGGATGCGGGTCTCTACTTCGAGGAGAACGAGAAGACGCTTTTATGCTCCGACCTCTTTTTTCATCCGGGAGATCCCGAACCGTTAACTGAATCAGATGTTGTGGGGCGAGCAAAAGCGGCAATCATTGAAGGTCTGTCGACGCCGCTAGCTAATGACATGCCTTACACGCCCTACACCGACAGCACTCTGCGCCGGCTCGCCGCCCTGGAGCCACGAACGCTCGCGGTGATGCACGGGTCTTCTTTCCGAGGCGATGGTCGCACGGCGATTCTGGATCTCGCGGGCGTAATTAAGGAGATACTCAGTGATAAGAGGGAGTGATGAGTAATGGGTAATGAGTGATGAGTGATGGGGATCACTAACGAGAGATCAGTGCAGATTGTGCTTAGGTTCGGCAGCTCTGTTAGGAGCTGAATGTTTATAGTAACAAGGCTCCTTTTGACCTTGTTCGCTCCGTCAGGAGTGAGACGGGCCCGCAGGATCGTCAACTCCAAACCGTTGCCACGGCGCTATAGCGCCACATGAATTTAACCTGAAGCCGGGTCGAGCCAGCCAACCAAACAGTGTTTACTTGTCACTCATTGACTCTTCTTGTTAGTATCCGGTGAAATGGATTTTGTCGAGAAAGCGCGGATTATGGATGGCCCGCGCATCAATCGTGCGCTTGCCCGTTTGGCGTCGGAGATTGTCGAAGAAAATCATGGCGCTGGCGATCTTTATCTCGTAGGGATACGCCGCCGGGGAGTTCCGCTTGCGGAGCGCATGGCAGACAAGATTGCGGACCTCGAAGGTGCCCGTCCTCCTGTCGGCGTCCTCGACATCACGTTGTACCGTGACGATCTCTCGACGGTAGGTGCGAAGCCCATTGTAAATCGTACGGAGCTCCCCGGTGATATCGAAAGCCGGAACATAGTTCTGATAGACGATGTGCTCTATACCGGCCGCACCATTCGTGCGGCTCTTGATCAGCTGATCGATTACGGCCGGCCGCGGCGAGTTCAGTTGGCTGTATTGGTCGATCGCGGCAAAGAGCATAGGGAGCTGCCCATCCAGGCGGATTACATTGGCAAGCTGGTGCCGACGAAAAAGAGCGAGATTATAAAGGTGATGCTTCAGGACTTTGACGAGGAAGAAGGCGTAGCCATAGTCGAGCGACCGTCTGCGGAAACGGGATGAGAAAAGCGGCCACCGATGGCCGCTTTTTCGTGTGATATCAGGCAGTGTTAGTGGTTAGTGGTGGTCCATTGTTACTTCTAGAGCCGGAGCCCCGAGCGTAAATTAATCGTACACAGAGCTTGAATTAATTTAGATAGAACCATTACCTGACCCCCGACCACTGACAACTGACCATTGACAACTGAGTATACCCACTGTGACTTTCAACCGCAAACATCTGCTGGGAATTCGCGAACTGTCGGTAGATGAAATTACTCATCTGCTAGATACCGCTGAGACTTTTCGCGATGTCTCGCGCCGAGAAATAAAAAAAGTGCCAGCACTTCGCGGACGGACGGTCATTAATCTTTTTTTTGAAGCTTCCACACGCACGCGAACGTCTTTTGAGATTGCCGCAAAGCGACTCTCCGCGGACGCTGTGAATATCAGCGTGCCGACTTCGAGCGTTGCCAAAGGAGAAACGCTTCTCGATACAGCGCGCAACCTCGAAGCCATGGCCCCTGATTGTATTGTGGTCCGGCACTCAATGGCTGGGGCGCCACATCACCTGGCTCGAATGTGCAATGCGCCAATCGTCAACGCGGGGGACGGATCCCATGAACATCCGACCCAAGCGTTACTGGATGCCCTGACGATTCGCGAATACAAGGGGCGCATCGATGGGTTGAAGATAGCGATAATTGGGGACATCCTTCATTCACGAGTGGCGCGATCGAACGTCCATCTTCTTACCAAGCTAGGGGCAGCCGTCAGAGTAGCCGGGCCGGGTACACTTGTACCTGAGGAGTTTGCCGAACTTGTCGAGCAGGGTTTGCGCGTTGAGCCGCGTTTAGAGGATGCGATCGAAGGTGCAGATGTAGTAATGATTCTTCGGATTCAACGGGAGCGCCAGGATGCTTCTTTTGTCCCCTCCATGCGTGAGTACGCGGTTCATTATGGTCTTCATCCTTGGCATCTTGAACGCGCCTCGCCGGAAGTTATCGTAATGCATCCGGGTCCGATTAATCGGGGCATCGAGATTTCGTCGGAGATAGCGGATGGCAGTCGTTCTTTGATTTTGGACCAGGTCACTAACGGAATTGCAGTACGAATGGCAGTACTGTATCTGCTGGCGCGCGGAAACCACCCCACACAGGAAGAAGCCAGTGTGAAGCCGGCAGGAAATGGGAAGAGAGTTCGCAAGGGAACCTAGACATGAAGCTTCTCGTTGCAAATGGCCATGTAATCGATCCATCCCAGGGCTTGAATGCGGGCAAGGATCTTTTGATTGAAGAAGGACGCGTTGCCGGTGTGCTCGATCGCGGCGACCCAAGGCCAAAGGACGCTGAAGTGTTCGACGCTTCCGGGCTCATGGTTGCGCCGGGCTTCATAGATCTGCACGTTAACCTGCGCGAGCCGGGGCAGGAATACAAAGAGACCATAGCGACAGGAGCTGCGGCGGCGGTCGCCGGCGGCTGGACC
>JACCSP010000083.1 GCA_013812905.1 Pyrinomonadaceae bacterium | reverse complement strand
AGGAGTATCAATGCGAACCTTAATCTTTTCCGCGATTCTCCTTCTCACTAGCTCCCTGGCTTTCCCTACCGGTGCCCAACAGTCGCTCGATCCGCTAATCGGCCGCGAGATTAACTCGCTCGTCGATACCTACAAGATGCTCCACGCAGCGCCTGAACTTTCCCATCGCGAAGAGAAAACTTCTTCCTTCTTCGCGAGTCAGCTTCGGTCCCTGGGCTATTCAGTAATCGAGCGCGTCGGGAAATTTGATCGCCCCGAGTGGATCGGCTATGGCGTGGTTGCGGTGATGAAGAATGGCGAGGGGCCCACGGTGCTCTTGAGAACCGATTTGGATGCTTTGCCAGTTTCTGAGAAAACTGACCTACCTTATGCGAGCAAAGTCAGAACAAAGAACGACGCCGGGCAGGAAGTAGGGGTGATGCACGCGTGCGGGCACGACATTCACATCACCACCATGCTCGGCACTGCGAAGATGCTCTCCGGGCTCAAAGATCAGTGGCGCGGAACGCTGGTTCTTGTCGGCCAACCGGCAGAGGAAACAATCGATGGCGCCAGAGCCATGATTAATGACGGCTTCTTTACTCGATTTCCCAAACCCGACTTTGCCATTGCGCTTCACGATAGTCCTGACTTTGCGGCCGGCACGGTTGGCTTGGTTCCTGGTTATGCCCTGGCGAGTTCGACGAATGTGGATATCAAGATTCGCGGGGTCGGCGGTCATGGTTCCAGACCAGAATCAGCAAAGGATCCGATAGTGCTGGCGGCGCAGATTGTTCTTGGTTTACAAACAATTGTCAGTCGAGAGAATTCACCGCTCGATCCCGCGGTGATCAGCGTGGGCTCAATTCACGGGGGAACCAGGTACAACATCATTCCCGATGAAGTGAACCTGCAGTTGACTGTGCGCGCTTACAAGGAGGAGGTGCGGCAGAAACTGCTCGCAGCGATTGAGCGCGTTACGAAAGGCATCGCCGGCGCCGCGGGAATTCCCGCTGAGCTCGCGCCCATTTTTAAAGTAAGTGAAACTGAGGTTACTACCGCCACCTATAACGACCCCGGGTTGACGGAGAGATTAGCCGCTGTTTTTGTTAAGGCTCTGGGCCAGGAAAACGTCATCATGGCAGCGCCCGTAATGGGCAGCGAAGACTTCGGATACTTCAGTCTGGATCAGAAGATTCCGACGACGATGTTCTGGCTAGGCGCGGTGGATCCTTTGAAGGTCAAACAACGCAAGGATGGCGGTTCTGCGCTTCCTTCACTCCATTCGCCGCTTTTTGCTCCAGTGCCGGAGCCGACTCTGCGCACGGGCGTGAAAGCGATGACCTCGGCTGTTTTAGAATTACTGAAGAAGTGAGCACAAGGTACCCTCGGCGAGGACCGGCAGAAGATCTGTGAAAACCCAAAAAGTTCCTACGCTAAGTTATCGGGGCTTGAGCCGTCGTTTGGTACAACCTTTGACTAACACTCACTCAAACATCGGGACAGTGATGACACCCAGTAACTAATATGCTGCACATTCACAACGGTGATTCCTCCGCCAACATAGCCAGACGATCATCACTGCCCGGCGAGCATCTCGCCTGGCGCGAGGCGCTAATCGACGGCCCGACACCGGCTGGGGTTACCGGAGAACAGTGGCTAAGTTTGCGCGCTCACCATTTGACGGAATTCTATGGAATTGATCTGAGTGAAGGCGAGAGTCGACTTCGCGCTCAAGAAGAAAAGCTAGCAAGCTACGCTGAGCACAACGAAGTCGTCTTGTGGTTTGAACACGATCTCTTCTGCCAGACAAACCTGCTCTATCTGCTCAACTGGTTCGCGGACCGCAGGCTGGGGAATACAAAACTTGGTTTGATTTGCATCGGAGAGTTTCCCGGGCAGCCCAGCTTTCGTGGGTTAGGTGAACTCAGCCCCGAGCAGATGGCCTCGCTTTACGATGGACGGTGTGAAGTTTCAAACGTAGAGAAGGCGCTGGCAAGCGCAGCCTGGCAGGCTTATTGTTCCCCTGACCCCACCGTTATCCGAACACTTTTGGAAACAGATACTTCCGGGATGCCTTTCCTGAAGCCGGCTCTGCAACTTCATCTCGAGCGGTTTCCTTCCGTCAGCAACGGTCTTGGGCGAATCCAGAATCGGGGCCTGCAGTTCATTCATGACGGCATTCGGAGCTTCGTCGACCTCTTTCCCCGCTTTGGAGATGCCGAGCCCGCCTACGGGTTGGGCGATGCACAGTTTTGGAACGCCCTCAGACAAATGAGCGAAGCACACGTGCCGCTCTTAAGTACTGGAAATGGCGACGTGTCTGATCCGAAACTCACCTGGGACAACGTCCGTCAAATGAGTTTTGAAATCACCGAAGCTGGCGCCGCGGTGCTTAATGCGCAAGCTGACTTCGTCGAGATGAACGGAATCGACACCTGGTTGGGCGGAGTGCATCTGATGGGAAAAGATACTGTGTGGCGTTGGGACGCTCAGGCGCAAAATCTTACCTGCCTCTAGAGTCTTTCGCGGGCTCTGTAGGCAATCTCAAGTGGGGGAGTTTCATTCACACCTGGCTTTAGCTAGGGGGAGTGCGCCTTAAGTCGTCTGAATCCCGATTCTCAGTATCTGTCGCCGCGTGGACCACCGGGCTAAAGCCGCGTTGTGAAATGAGAGAGCGGTTAGACTGTCCGAGCCTCTAACTTCCTAAAAATGTCCAGCCCCTTGGAAACAATCATTCAATCCCTGGACAGCCGAATCTTACATGATTCGACCATCGGTCCAGAGTTGTTTGCCGGGTTGCTGGCAGCGCAACGAGAGTTGGGTCTGCTGCATGGCGATCGGCCCACCTGCCCCTTCCTGCGGCCTCATATACTCGCCCGAGCGCAATACTCAGCAATCGAGGCGGCAGCCGAGACAATCGCCGGCGCCTTCGAGAAGCTGGTTGCCCGGGCGCTTGAGCACCAGCCCCTGCTGAATGATCTCGGATTAACCCCCGCCGAGGAGCAAATGGCCCGCATAGATCCCGGCTACTCTACCTTGTGCGTTACCAGCAGACTCGACGCATACCTGACCGATTCAGGATTTCAGTTCCTCGAGTACAACGCGGAAAATCCCGCGGGAATCTCCGATCAGATGCAACTCGAGAAGATTCTCATGGCGTTGCCACACATGCGAGATTTTCTGGCCCAGCACGAGCACTGGACGCCTCAGCCTCACGTGCGTTTGCTTGATTCTTTGCTGGCAACTTATCGCGAATGGGGAGGGCAGGAGCCGAGCCCGCAGATTGCCATTGTCGATTGGGCAGGGGTTTCAACTGCAAGTGAGTTTGAAGTGTTGAAACAGTACTTTGAATCGGCGGGCTACCGGACCGTTATTGTTGATCCGCGGGCGCTCGAATATGACGGCGAACACTTGAAGGCCGGAACATTTCGCATCGACATCGTTTACAAACGGGTAATCATTCATGAGTTTCTGGAGAAGTTTGATGACACGCATCCACTCTCGCGCGCTTATCGCGATCGTAATGTCTGCATGGTAAATTCCTTTCGTACGAAGGTGGCACATAAGAAGGCGGGCTTTGCAATTCTCAGCGATCCGCAGTATGCGGATCTCTTTACGGACCTTGAGCTCAAAACCTTTTGGCGGCACATTCCCTGGACGCGAGTTGTTCGTAAAGGCACCACCACCCTCGACAATGTTGAGCGCGAGTTGGTTGAGATTCTAAGGACGGAACGAGAACGACTGGTGCTAAAGCCGAACGATGATTATGGCGGTCATGGGGTGGTGATGGGTTGGGAATGTAGTTCGGAAGACTGGGAGCAGACAATCGCTCAAGCGTTCACTCGGGATTTTGTGGTGCAGGAACGCGTTCCCGTAAAGAAAGTCGCTATCCCCAGGTTCGTTGACGACGATGTCCGGAGCGATGAGATGTTTGTAGACT
>JACCSP010000076.1 GCA_013812905.1 Pyrinomonadaceae bacterium | reverse complement strand
TCGATATAGCCTACCTGACCGCGTCCGTGAATCGTCGCCTGGATATTTTCCCGTCGCGTCTCGATCCATTTGACAGGCTTATTCAATTGTATCGAGATCCAACACAGCATCGCCTCTTCGGCATATACATTCAGCTTCGACCCGAAACCACCGCCCACCTCGGGAGTAATCACCCGCAATTTGTTTTCTGGAAACCCAATCATCAATGCGAGCTGGGTCCTCAGGAGATGAGGTATCTGCGTTGACGACCAAACTGTCAATTCGCCTTCGCCTGGGAAATAGCGGGCGAGCACACCTCTTCCTTCCATGGCAATCGGCGCCAGCCTTTGATGGACTATGCGCTGTTTGAGAACCCGGTCGGCGGAACTCAGTGCCGCTTCTATGTCTCCTTCGCCGGCGGTGAGGTTGTAGGCGATGTTGTCGCCAAAGTCCTCGTAAATAATCGGGCCACCTTTCGCAGCAGCCTCAACATCGACTACCGCGGGCAAGTCTTCATACTCAACCATCACCAAATCGACCGCATCGCGCGCGGCATAAGCATCGGTCGCGACCACAGCCGCAACTGGATGTCCTACGAAGCAAACCTTATCCTGTGCGAGCACTCGATAGTCCGGCACCTTTAGCCCCGGTAGCGCACTGGCGCACGGCACTTGCCCGATCTTTTCGGCAATATCTTTACCGGAATAGACAGCGACCACGCCTGGCGCCTTCAAGGCTTCGGTTGTATCGATGCTATTGATGCGCGCATGGGCGTAGACGGAACGGACGAAAGAAACATGGAGAGTGTCAGGAAGTCTTATGTCGTCGACGTAATGTGCCAGGCCTCTTATCAGCCTCGGGTCTTCAGTCCGTTTGACTCTCTGTCCCACGTATTTGTCAGCCATTGCAAACCTCCAAAATGCGGAGTCGGGTATCGGGCGACAGGTGCTGGTTGTCTTGAGATGATCTTATACAGAAGGAGGCAGGAGCAGAGGCCAATAGGAAGCAAGAGAAATGCATTACGTTATCTCTGGTATTTCAGTGATGCCCTTGGCAGTCTGTCTCCTGTCGTCTGCTCCTGGCTCCTAGCTTAACAAAGACCTGTCACCCGGCGCCTGACATTTTTCTCGAAGCGTATTCCACAGCTTCAACAATGTGCTGGTAGCCGGTGCAGCGGCAGAGATTGCCGTTGAGACCGTGGCGAATTTCATCTCTTGTCGGCTGGGGGTTGCGTTCGAGGATTTGCGCGGCCGCGATGATCATTCCGGGAGTGCAATAACCGCACTGGAGGCCATGGCGTTCCCAGAAGCCTTCTTGGACCGGGTGAAGTTCGCCGTTCCTGGCCATACCTTCGATGGTCGTTACGCTCGACCCATCAGCCTGAACCGCGAACATCGTGCACGACTTCACCGCCTGGCCATCGATAAACACCGTGCAGGCGCCGCAGAGTGACGTTTCACAACCAACGTGAGTGCCGGTCAGCCCAAGAATATCTCTCAAGTAATGGACGAGCAACAACCGGGGCTCAACTTCATGTTGGTGGATAACACCATTGACATTGAGGCTAATAGCTTTCTTCATAAGCTACCTCACTTTTTGCGTGTTGTTAGGAAGGCTAAATTTGCTGCCGGAGTTTTTATGCCAAGTTGAAATTAAAGTCAATGATCTTTAGGAACTGAGACCGCGTGCGGCTGGAGGCCGTGTGAAAATCCTAATGGGCCTACGGTGATTCGCAGGTCCACGAAATTCTCCAAGTGGGGGTAATTTGCAGTTGGGAAGGCGGGCAAAGCGAAGCGCGCCCCCGCTCCAGTGAAGCCCTTTCGCTACTAGAAAACCGCTGGCTTCTTACCGACTCGCTCCAGTGTAGTCCTGCAAATTTCTTGAGCTTGAATTCTTAATTCAAGGTTTAGTGCGCCAGGGGCGCGCTCCGCTTGCACCCCATCCGGACGTGCCAGTTAGCGAGGCTTGAGTCATCTTGCTAACCTCACCATCCTGGCGATGAAAACTAAACAGTGGCTCGGTGGATCTGTCTCTTAAGCCGGTGGATTGTTCGTCTTACGACTTTTAGTTGATCGTGATCGTGGGCTGCTAAGGCTTCCTCGCGTTTCTTTTTTAACTTGCGAATTCGCGCCTTGATCGAGGCCTTGTCCACGCCGACGACGTCGTGATGTTCATGCTGAATGCCGAGAGCTTTGGAGATAGCCACAAGCAGGTGTTCCTTGTTCAGTTGGGTATAGCCCTGCACCGCCTCGTGCTCGATTCCCTTGGCAATCTCGCGCAGCTCGACGACGGTCTTGTGCTTGAGTTGCTCAAATGTGTATTCCATTTAAAGACTCTCCTTAGGGTTAGTGTCACTCCGTGTGATTCGTGGATTGTGTTCGGGTCTGCGTTTGGTTGCGTGATAGCCGCGCTGTACTACGGGTCAGTGATTTGCGCCACGTGATTCTTCAAGTGAGCGACATAATCGCGCATAAAATAGTCGAGTGTAACGAAATCGCCTTTCGATACTGTCTTTGCCAGTTGGTCCAGACTATGTGTCGAACGTGGTTTAATTCGCGTTGGTTCAGGAACCAGCGATATCACGTGCAAGAGGTGCATGTTGTAGTGTGTTTTCCAAAGCTGAACGAGTTGATGCCATGGCTCCTGGTTATAGCCTTGTACACGCACCCAGTCCTTCTGCTCATAACCGGAAAACGCCAGCTCGTCGTTAAATTGGGCCCGAACCAAACGCAGATGATTATTGGCGGCGGAATCGATCAGGTGGCCGATGATTTCTTTGGGAGACCACTTACCCTCGGCCCGGGAAATCTGGCTCTGGTGCTCAGAGATTGATAGCAGCCGGTTCTCGGCCGTCTCAATTGTTTTTCGGAAGTCGTCGAGGAAGCTCTGCATTTGCTTTATCATCTGTCTATATTGTTGTGGCTCGCTCCAATGCGCCGCGGTCCCAGTGGGCGAGACTGGCGCCCGCCTCGTATGTGCCCTGAAGAAACTTAAACAAGGTGTCTTCCGGTGAGGCTGAGTTGCGGACCTCGTCGTAGGTGAGTAGAAATTCCTTCATCTCGCCACTGTAAAAGCCGGTTGGGATTGGCGCCGTTTCCAGAGCGGGCGGTGCTGGTGCCGTGTAAGAATAAAAGGCAGGCCCTGTGAACCCGGCTCCGGGCCAGAAGCCGGCGCTAATGCACTCATGCGAGTAGGCCTCGCGGGTGATCAAATCTGCCCCTGGGCGTTCGGGCGCGGGTCGACCGGAAAAGCGTGTTACCGCCAGATCGAAACTTCCCCAATAGAAATTAACCGGACTGCACTTGCCGATGAAACGCCCTCTGAACTCCTCGAAGATCACCGCCGTGTGAGAGAGAACGCGCCAGAACCTGTTCGCGTACTCCGGATCATATGAAGCGTGCTCAGTGTCCTTTTCAAAGGCGATTGGGTTTGGAACCTCCTGTGGCTTAGTGAAGATGGCCACCTCTATCCCTATTGATTTTAGCGCCGACATCAGTTCCTGATAAAAGTCAGCAACTGACCTGGGAGCGAGCCGCAAAGATCTGGTTACCTTATCGCTTGTCCGAATGAATAGCTTATGCTCGATAAAATCAAACTCAATTTCGAAGAGTTTATCTTTGTAGGGCACCGCTGTGGTCGTCAGTCCGCTGGCCGAGAGGTGCAGCGCGCAGTGCCACCAATGATTGACCGGGGGAGCTGAAATCAAACGTATCTTGCCGACAATCTGTGTCCACATGTGCAAGGTTGCATACGTATCCGTCCAGGCATCAAGCGGCAAAGCGGGCCAGACCTTGTCTTTCGAAGCGTCGATGGCAGAAGCTGCGTCCATACTTGTCTCCTTTATATGTTGGAACTGGAGGGGCGTAACTCCGTGGTGCGGGAGCAACCAGCGGCCAGGGAGCGCCGCGCTCCAGAGTCATTCTAACGCTATGCCAAAGTCTTTTTCATGTGAAACTAATAATATAAATCATTGAACGACTAGCCCGCCCTTTGAGCCGCCGGGCCCAGGATGTCTGCACGTTCGCCCACTCTGAGTGCGGTAATACGCCTCTTTGAATAATCGCGAAGCCAGACTTCTCATATCGAGGACCCAGAAATGAATCTATGTTCGAGGGAAAGAGAGAGGATCTCAAGTCGTTTCAACTCTGAAGCGTCTCGCACCGGATCGAAGCCGATGAGTATTTCCAGCAAGGCATCTCCAGCGCAGATCCGTCGTAAGTTTCTTAGGACGGTTTCTTTACCGGTAGCTAG
The DNA here is from genome assembly GCA_013812905.1 of Pyrinomonadaceae bacterium. Taxonomy (GTDB): domain Bacteria; phylum Acidobacteriota; class Blastocatellia; order Pyrinomonadales; family Pyrinomonadaceae; genus PSRF01. The sequence continues at coordinate 13,584 of JACCSP010000076.1, read as the reverse complement.
AGCTCCGAGCAAACTCCCCCAGGGAAAATGAACATGCACTTCGTCGGCAATGCCCTCCAACTCAGACGGCAAATCCTCGACCGCGGCTTGCAGGAAAAGGACATTCGGTAAGCCGCCTTTCGCGGGCTTTCTATGAATTCTCTCCGAGATCTTCTCCAGTGGGCGCGCGTTCGCATCTATCCCGATGTAGAATGTTTTCGGGTTCTGCCGAGCAGCCTCGAATACAAAGAGACCGTCTCCGGTGCCTATGTCGATAATTATTCCTTCGCCGGTAGGGAGCAATGAGTTTTTCGAAGGTTGCGCTATCGAGTTATCAAATGGCTCTACCACGGATTCTTTTTAACATGATCCATTCCTTTCGACGATTCATGCGGACTTCTTTTTCAACAAAGCAAAAAATAGAGACGAGATGAATCCATACGTAATACCTAAAATCATCTGCTTCCGCTATCAGTTAGCAGGTGTCACATCGGAAGGTTGGAAGCGCTTCGCCGTCCTGGCACGAGCCTTTGAGGCTTCGACTTCACGATCCCGGGGAGGAACATTCGTAACGAGAGATTGAAGGAGTTCGTGTGCTGCTTGGGCCACCTGGTCTACGGCCCAATTGAAGGCGGGTTCATTGGCCTTGGATGGTTTTGTGAAGCCGCTCAGTTTTCGGACGAATTGAAGCGAAGAAGCACGGATTTCGTCACCTGTCGCCGGCGGTTTGAAGTTGTGCAGGGTCTTAATGTTTCGACACATAGTGTTTTTTTACAAATTAATACTCGAGCCAAGATCGCAGCCCTTCATCTCAATACTCTTAGACTTGTGCAGTCGACGCCTTAGGCGACATCTTCTTGATTACCCTCGTCCAGGACGAAAGTAATCATCAGGTTAACCTGATATTCGACGATGCTACCCTTTTCAATCTTGATCTGCTGTTCTTTGACCCAGGCACTACGAACGTTGCGTATGGTCTTGGTAGCGCGTGCGACTCCACTCTGAATTGCGTCCTCAAAACTTTTCGTGGATGTCGAGCTAATCTCAGTAATTCGTGCGATAGACATAATCCATTCTCCTCAAGGTTGCTAACTTCGATGCGTGGTATGGAACGCTCTTAGGTTAACGCTGAAGACCGTGAACTGCAAACAGGGACCGGTAACGAGAAAGAGATAGGTAATAGGCGATTGCTGATGAGAATGTTTGATGAGTGGTGAGCGCTCCTGGCTATCAATAGCCATTGACGTTTTCGGATTATTCATAGCTGAGAGCGTCTACCGGGTCTTGCCGGGCTGCGCGAAGGGCAGGGTAAAGAGCGCCCAGGCTGCCTCCGAGGAGTCCAACCAGAAGGGAGATAAGAACCCAGCGTGGCTCGATTTCAACTGTCAAACTAGTCACGCGCATCACCGCAAAGCGAGCCACAAAAGTCAGCAGCACACCCACTGTCACCCCCAATAGGCTAACTAGAATTGCTTCCTTCTCGATGACCCAGGCGATGGACGTCTTCGACATTCCCAACGCTTTGAGGATGCCAATCTGGCGAGTTCTTTCAGTGACCGTCGTGTACATCGCGAGCAGGATTACCAGCATACTGATCGAGGCCGCAACTCCGACCACCACTTTGATGAAGACGTCAAGTGCCGGCACACCCGATGCGTAGATCTCAGGTAAGTCGCGTGTGAAAATGATCTGATCATCGGGGAAGCGTTCTCGAATACGCTGAGCCACCTCTTCCTGTTTTGCTGGATCTGCCGATGCCACCAAAACTGCTGAAGTATTTCCCTCAGCGCCTTCCTGAGCCTGCATTGTAGAGAGCGGAATCTTGATGCGACCGCCTCCAGGGGGTTCGTAAACACCGACAATCTTGAAAGGACGTTCGAAGATCTGCACGGTTGAGCCCACTGTCGCGTTTCTCTGTTTTTGCCACACGGGATCGATGATCGCTTGATCACCCCCGGTTAAAGGCGAGCCCTCGCGGATCTTAAGGTCCGTGAGCCGTGAGTAATCGTCAAAATCAATACCGTCGACAAGGCGCGTCCCGAATCCCCGGTCGCTGCGATCAAGCGCCTGGCCCAGAGGCGTCGCGGCGCGCACCCCTTCGATCTTGCTGATTTCAGCCGCGCGCGAAACCGGCAGGCCGAAAGGGGATGAACCCCCGAATCCGAGCGATCCCGACCCCCGAACCATTATTTCAGCACCGATATTCGATTCGCGCTTGCCACGTTCGTGCAGGACCCCGTGGGCCAACCCGACAGTAAATACTATTAGCAAAACGCCCAAAGCGGTCCCGAGAATGCTGACGGCGGTGCGCGCCGGACGATGTGCGATGTTTGAGAGAACCAGACTGTCCATGAGTTTTCGTAGATAGGGGCTGCGATCTATGACGCGGGCCCAGGCATTGGGGGCCGCCCGCCAGGTTAGAACCAACAACCCGATGGTAGTCCAGAAAACGATTCCTGCCTTGCGTACCAGGGCCAGCGCCACACCCGTAGCGGCAGCAAAGCCAAGCGCCCGTAGAATGACTTCAGTCCCACCTTCATAAACTCCAATTGTGCCCGGCACAAAGGCGAACGCGAAGTTGATTACTTTGGTAAGCGACTCGATGACATACGCCTGTGCTACCCAAGCATCATAGCCCAGCATGCTTAAGGTCACGTAAACCTCTACCACACTGGAAACGTGCGCCAATAGGTTGCAGGCGATCATACCGAAGAAGGCCGCCGGATGATGCTTGTAGAAATCGTAGACCTTCGACTCGAGATTGAGAATATGGTGGCGTCGTTTAACCAGCACCTTGGGACTGAGACGAAGTTGGGCCAGTTCATCGATCGCCCAGGTTAAAAGCATGATCCGTCGCTTGGCCGCTAACACGGCAGCAACAATTCCGAGCGCGGCAACTCCCGCGATGCCGAGCAAGACGAAATAGACGAGTGGCGGAAGCTGATAGGTGAACAGCATCACGCAGGCGCCACTCAAAATCAAAAACACGACCGAGAGGTTGTAAAGCAGATTGTCTACGACGAGGGCTGGAACTCCGTAGGTAAGCGGGATGCGTTTCCGCAGGAGAGCGACCTTCGTCGCTTCGCCCAGCAACGGGCCGGTAAAAGTGAGAAAGCTTATCGCCTCCCCACCTAAGCGGGCGGCAAAGGCTTGCATAAAAGTAATGCGCCGGTGCTCGGTGGGCACCGCGGCCCGCATGGCGGTGGTACGGAAGACGTGACGAAGACCGCTGATACCGAGGAGGAAAAAGAAACCGAAGCCAATTCGCAGCAGGGCATCGAAGATGGGTTGAACGCCAACTTTATTTATGACAAAAATGAGTAGCCCCAGGCCAATGAGAAAGGCAAAAACCTGGAGCCAGATGAAGGAGCTGCGCGAACCACCGGGGCTGGTGGGCTCTGACTCATCGACGAGATCTTCGAGCTCGTCATTTTGCCACTCGTTGACTCGTTCTTCTCTGGAGTTGCTCAAGGAGATGTGCCGGCTCCGGTCACGGCGATTTTCTGGGTTCCCGGTGCACCGGGGAGGATCTCCTTAACAACGCGTCCAGGAAACCTTCGAAAACCTTTATTCCATAGAACAGGAAGGGGCTGGCTATCATCGCGTGAATGGCCGGTTAGCGCCAGCATGGTGGGGACGAAACTTAAACTATCATATGGTTTTTCAATCACAGCAGCGCGCGGCAGATGCGTCTTCTCACCGCCCGCGAGCATGAAGGTTGAATGGGTCGAAATGCGGAAGAACGAGCCATGGTTGCCGCCGGGATTGAATCCTCTCACGTCGAAGTTCCAATGATTGTTGGCCACGAGGAGAAGATCCGTTTCGATCAACTCGCGTTGCCTTTTCACCAACCGGCGGGCCAGACGTTCATCCGAGGAGATTCCCGGCTCGTCCAAGGCAAGTCTCGCAATCGTATGACGGGCAAGCTCTTCGTAGAGCCCGATCAAACCGTTGGAGTAATCGGTCTTGTGCAGCGCGTAAAGCCATTCAATTTCGGTGTGCCACTCGTTAAGCCAGGCCTCCCGATCTGTTTTGGGTATGGCGAGTTGTTGGTCCTCAAAAATGCGCAAGGGTAGATCGGGTTGCCAGCGCAAGACCTCGAATTGAAGTCGACCTTCTGCATTCTGCGTAAGATTCTTTATGGGCAGGTAGCGAAAACTCAGCCCGCCCTGAGTATCTTCACGGGCCAGGATCAGTGCCTGTTTTTCCCTGCCGCCATGAACCCAAATGACATCAGGATTAAGCTCTCGCTCCGCCAGGACGGGCCGAACGAGTTGGGAGGAAATGCGAGTGGCAATCATATCAATTGGCCGATTGGCCACTCTGGGCTGAACGTTATTCCTCATCGATACATCGTGAAGCAGAGAGAAGTAGTCGACCCTCACAAAGCTCTGCTTCATATCCAGTGAGCCGTTAGGCTTGAGAGCCAACCCACCGGGAGCGATGCCCACGATGTAGTTTTGCAACTGATAAATGCTATTGCGCTCGCCCATGGCGTTCTTAGCGATCAGGTCGGCGATCTTGAGTTTACCAGGGGCGAAATCTTCCCGACTGAGCGCTAATAGATTAGTCAATATGCGAGCGTACTCCGTGTAGCGGCTTTCCTGGCCCAACCATCGGTCAAGCTGCGCGAAAATGCGTTTCACTTCGTCGTCCCGTCCGGCGTTCAGATCCTCTTTGGAAAACTTCTTCGGCTGCGCGGCCCAAAGCCGGCGTTGCTGCGTTATTCGCCGGCGCAATCCCACCAGTTCTTCATTCAGTTCAGACAGATTGGCTTGCCAGATCGTCCGCCGGGAATCGAGAGTGGTGAAAAAAGCGTCAGTCAACGCGTGGCGGAGCGGCGGCGAGAGATCTTTGCGCTGGAGTTGCGTGAAGAGTATCTGAAGCAGATTGAGGTCACTATCGCGCAAGTGAATCGAAGCTCGTTCGTTGCCGTCGAAATCGAGTAGCGCTGTTGGATAATCGGTGCTCTGGCCTTTCAGGTAATAGGAGTCTCGCGTAGTGGAAGTAATTATCGGCACCAGTGGATAAATGCTCTTGAGGGAATAGTCGAGCAGTAGCCTGCGTTTGGTGACGACGTGATGCCCTCCGCCCTCCGGGCTGCCCAGTAACTTTACGAGATTGTAGCCTTGGCTGTAGACGCGTTCATCGGTATTGATGCCATGGTCTGAAACGAGGATTAACGCGGTCTCATCGGCCGTCGAGGACTTTTGAATTGCGGTCCAGAGCTGACCAACCACGGAATCGATCTGCTTCAAAGCAATCGTATGCGATTCGCGGTCATTATTGTGATGAGCGACCTGGTCGAAGTCCGTCATCAGCAGCTCGGCATAGCGGATCTTAGGGTCGTCGATTTTCTCGATTACATCCCTTAGCAATTGCTCGGGAACGGAGTTTCGGATCTCCAGTCCCATGGTCCATTCATCAAATAGTTCCTTTGGTCCGCGCTTGAGTTTGTTTTCCAGACTCTTCTGAAACGTAATCAGTCGCCCGCCGCGCTGAAACAGAGACATGCCCACGTAACGCTCGTCATGTGGATAGGCATCTGTAAGCATCGGAGTTGCCAAGGAATCGAGCACTTCAACCGCAGGCATGTCCACGCGCACACCGCCGATGCGGGCAATGAAGAAGGGAATGAAGTTTAGATAGTCGTAGGCTTGAAGCGTATAGCGATCAAATTCCACGTTGCCTTTGATCTGAAGGTGCTGGCCAGTCTCGAGCAAAGACCATGACGGCGCGGACAAACTTAAACCACGCACGTAAAAGTTAGCGAGCCGAGTACCTCTTTGATAAAAGACATGTTCAATCCAGGGAAGCTGGCTCTTGCCCGTTCGCCGGTCAGGTTCGCGCACTACGCTGTCAACATAAGCTGGAGGCAGGCCGTCGCACTTGATGACCACAATGCGCTTGACCTCAGCGAGACCAGGAATGGCCGATAAGAGGATCAGGACGAGCGTGGCGACGAGGGGCGATGAATGTAGGATAGCAGATTTGCGATTGCCAGTTGCCGCCTGGCGAGGGACAGACAGTTGATTGGCAATCAAAGGCTGCACTTTCTTTGGCCGCTTTCTTAAGTTCCGCCACGATTCCTTCGCCGTTCTGTTTGCGGTACTCGGGAACTGGAATCCAGGAAACCATTGGACCGCTCGAGCAAGACTGCGAATATGTGGATATCTACGGAGCCAAGACATACTTACCGTTGCTCGACTCTGTTAGCGCCAGTTTTATTTGCTGACGAGGCCATGGGATCCTCCGTGCCGGCTTTGTTCAAATAGGACACGACTAACTCTTTCCAGGCTGGATTGAGGCGCTTGTCCTCGGAAAGGCGCAGCAGTTCGTTTTTGGAGCTACGAGTGTTCATCCGAGAGAGACTATCCAGACACGCACGGCGCGTGTCACCGTCTTCCGTTAGCATGAAAATCTTTGCCGCAGCGCTCGCGACTCCCGAATCAGCTTCGGCGGCATGCTGGGCCAGAAATTGCAACGAGCGTTTCACATCTTCGAGATTCCAGGCGACCTCAACCGGCGGTGTTGACTTGCCGACCTTTCGCAGCAAACGCGTGTGGTATGTCAGACGGCGGGCAACGTCCAGTCTCGTCTCCATTTCCGGGGTCGCCTTTTCACGGTGCGAATATTTTCCTAACGAAAGAATGTTCGCCACTCGCAGGAGTACCTGTGCTGTTTGGCCATGCTCGAGGGGCACCATCTCGGCGCGCCGATCTCTGTCAAGCTTTGCGAGCAGGCCATCGGGTCGCCGGGCATAAGCCATCAGCGCTTCGTACTGGCCTTTCGCGAGCCTGGCCTCGACAGCGAGGTCGTTTTCCAGAGGATTCAGCGAAACCTTTTCCAGTCGGTCGTCTATCTGATCGCGAAGCTGCGGGTTCAGAGCGCCGTTCAGGGACAACAGTAGTTTTAGTTGGGAATACGTTCTCAGCCGCGTTGGCTGATTGATGTCCATGCCGCGTTGGCCGGTAACGAAGTCGAACACCGTTCGGCCAAGGAAGTACGACAGATCGCCAAAAGGCGAAAGGGCGAGGACGTTCTTGGTGACATCCTCTAACACGCGCCGCGACATTTCGCGCTTCTTGGGATTCAGAGTGTCGCGGAAATCAACGAGCAGCATCGGAATCTTGGGATTGTCGAACCCATAAAGAGCCAGCGGGATCATTTCCACGGCACGGGCGCTGGCCGTTTCCGCGGTAACCGGTCGGTTCTCAGCGTCGAAATATCGGGTCTCTGAATAACCCTTCCAGTTCAGCAGCCGCTTGTCTGACCAAGGAGCGGCGATGTTCAGAAACCGGCCGTTATAAGCGTGGCCTTGCTTGGAGGCGAGATCACCCTTTGCGACCCACACCATTGCATGGGTGGCACTTCCGTCCGGCATTTGCAACGGTTCGAAATGAAGCGACTCGGCTTCTGCGTGCTGGCGCAGGAGTTCCCAGTTATGGCCGCGCTGATCACGAATGCCGGTTAGCTTTCTCTCGTAGTAACGCTGCACGTGCAAGTCGTCGACGAAGCCGCCGAAGGCCGTATCCGTCAGCAGGAGACGACCTTGAATCTCAGCCATTTCAGAATCGGAGAACGCGGCTGGGCCCTTCATTGTCTGATACAGCGACAGCACTGCAAGCGCCCGAATGATGTGCGACCTGCGATAGTCGGCAATGTTGCGACGGTACGATGCGCTCGAAGCCTTAACTGGGGCGCCGTAAGGATTAATCAGGACACTCTTCAAAGCGGTCCAGAAAACTTTTTCCCAGACTTGGCGTTCAGGAGCTGCCAAATCCATGACCGGCGGCGGAGCCTTTCCGGATGCCGTCTTTTTGTTTCCGATCCTTGTGTAGAGAAAAGGGATGGCGCTGGAAACTCGCTGTTTGACCGTCGGTCGTGTGTAAGTCAATGGCCAGAGATAACGCAGGCGATCGTTCTCAGGGCCCAAATCACCCAGCGTATCTCGCAGGACACTTACCACAGGAACCCATTTTTGATCTGCGTCGCTCTGGAGGCCCTCCATACGGGCATGGATTGTCAGCAGTTCGGCCCCGCCCGCGAGAGGCAGTTTCTCAAGTCGAAACAGGTTCTTTGTGGCACTGGGATCAAGTGCAACTTCACCGTGGACCGTGGCGGTTTGGGCCCGAGCGGCAAGCTGCGCGGATGGGGAAAACAGGAAAAGGAAAGAAAGAAAGATATAGCCGAGATAGTTAAGGCTTCTGAGACCTCTGAGGGCGCGAAGTCTCATCGTTTTGTCATCCCTGGTGATTTTCAAACCTGGTTCGAATCCTTCTGGTGATGCAATCTTACTGCGCTGGCCAGCTCTAACCTCTGAGAAATCCTCAATTACGGCCGACTTCCGGAGTATTCAGCAACCATTGTGCCGCCGAACTTGATCAGGCCAATATACCATTAGTACGTATTTGTGGTATCAAGTTTTGGCAATTCCAAAATTGCTCAGCGAGCGTTCCCGTAGAGCCTTAGCAGGCTGCTGGAACTAAGACCGATACCAGAAAGCGAACGAAGTGAGGCGAAAAGAGCCTTTATTTTGAGTCACCTTGGGTGAGGCTCGTCGTAGGGCCCCTGAGAAATGGCCCGGCCCTGTTTCAGAAGCCTGGTAGGATATGAGACGCACGTACCCGAAATTGAACCGTCTTTCGTTTGCTTCAATCCTTTGGATGCTATCCCAGGTTCTTCGAGGTCCGGTGAGGTGTCAGAACAACTATTGTGGTACTAGACCGGCGTGAGCATTTTGCTGCGAGGCAGCAGCTTCCGACTCTTTGGCGTCCTTTTCAACCGGGGCGGTCCATCCGGCGCGCTCGAGAAGCGCCAGCCCATAACGAATCGGGACTGCGAAGTTTGACGCTTGATTTTCCGTGAATACCGCAAAATTCACCCCGATCACACGTCCCGAAGGCCCGAAGAGAGGCGCACCTGAACCCCCCTCGGCCGTGCGAGCGTCGTATGCAATGCGCCGGACGTCAAGGTCAGTGATATTTCCCTGGGTTGTCAGCGGTTGAATACGTCTATTTTGCGCGAGGTAACCGAGGAGGGAATCCAAAGAGCCATAGCGTTGCTGGATACCCTGCGACTCAGCGTCATCGAGCAGGGCCAGCAAGCGGTCAGGCCCCGAAGGGTAACCCATCATCACTACCGTCTTACCGACCTCGACCGCCTTTTCATCTCGTTCCAGCGGAAGGAGCGGAATTTGTGTAGGTATATCCTTGGTGTCTAGGGAACATACGGCGAGGTCGTCTCGCTGCCCGGCAAGCTTAAACTTTAGACCAATTGGCTGTGGAAACTCAGGGAAATAAGCGTTGAGCTTTTTTAACCTGGGCTGGCCTCTCACACTGGCGCCTAGACTTTGCGCACGGTCGTCGGCAAGCCACGGTTGCGCGATGTGGCGGTTGGTAACGACAAAACCATCGCCCACATAGAATCCACTGCCGACGAATTCATACTCCGCGATCGCGGCTTTGCCTTCCGAAGTGAGCGTTTGCGGATCACCACTGCTCTGAACAGCTCCCCCGCTTTCGGTCATCTGTGTTTCCGGATAGCGCAACGGGCGGCCTGTCCCCGCTTCCACAAAGTAAAAAGAGCCGGCAATCAAGCAGACACCGCTGCCATACTCGCTGCGCAGCTTTACAGCAAGCGAAAGACTGTCTCGAATCTCCTTGTTAGAGCGGCCCAGGTCCGTGAGCGTGTCGTTGGTCTTCAAGACCTGATCCTTCATCGAGGTGAGCTGGGCACGTTGGTCGTCGATCAATCTGCGACTACGCTGCATTTCCTTAAACATCGAGAATCCGATGTAGAGGATGCCGCCCACCAGTGATAAGGCAATGGCCAGAGTAACCAGTTTTGTGCTGGGCTTTATTTCGCGAACTAGTTCGCGCGTGAACTCCCGCAGGAAAACTTTCGCATCATCACGGCGGGCCGTGGCCGCGGACTCGATGGCGGCTGCTTCTATGAAGGGTGCGAGGTGAGTTTCCCGGGAAGCCGGGGAGACAACTGCGGGCAATGAAAAAATTGGAAAAAACTGGAGAGCCAGACCTGTCGGCGGGATCTGAACTTCATCCCCATCGCGGATCTCAGCGTCGGTTTGCAGGCGTTGACCGTTGTGTATGATCTCCAGCGAACTATCGAAGGCGGCAACCCGGTAAGAGCCATTTGAGCGAGCCAGTTCCAATACGAGTCCGTCGCCGTTAGACCTCTTCGGCAGGTCGGACATCCGAAGGCGCAAAGCGCAGTCTTCGCGACTGCCAATCCGAATGCGTTCGTCGGTTAGCACTTCTGTGTGCTTGTCGTCACCGGAGGAGATGTGGATAACGAGGCCGGTTGCCATAAAACTGAGGATCAAAACCCACTGCTTACATTAATCCGGGCGCCCGGTCAGACTGCTCAGCTGCAACTCGCGGTCTTCCAAGCGGTCGCCCTCAGGCTCTCATTCTACATCGTATCTGCGGGTTAGCAAACCAGTTCGATGCCGAGGTGCTTAATCCGAATGTTAACCGATCGAAGCGATCCACGAAATCACACGAACCGGCAGGAAAACCTCGTTAGTGTAATTTCGTGCCGTTTCCTGGATCGTTCCCACCTTTGGTTGAGATAAGGGCCGGCCACTCAAACTAGGGACAGCCCTGAGTCTTGTTACGTGAGGCATGGTGCTTCGTGCTAGCATACAGCTTCTTAAACGGAAGGAGGTCGGTGTAGATTCGATGGTTGAAAACGCTCTGACTACTTCCCGCGCAAAGCTGGAGGCCCTGGCACCGGTGGCTATGGCGCCGATTCGCCACCACGTTTTCGTGTGCACGGGGAAATCCTGCGCAACCGAGGCCAGTGCCGACGTAAAAAAGGCTTTTGAATATGAACTTCTCGCACGCGGGATACTCTTCGGAAAAGAAAAGAAGGGGAAAAATCCTAGGGGCTCTGTCATCGTTACGGAATGCGCTTCAGTTGGTTTTTGTGCAATAGGGCCCGCAGTGATGGTCTATCCCGATGGCATTTGGTACGCGCAGGTGAGCACCGAGGATGTGGCGGAGATTGTAGAATATCATTTGCTCAACGGCCGGGTAGTTGAACGGCTGGCATTGCTGAAGTTGCCAGCAGAAGGTAAGTCAGTATCTCCGCAGGGCGATCGCTCACCGAAGTGGGAAGCGTAGACGATCGTTTCATTTGTAGGGGCAGAACTCCATGGCTGCTGCCCCTTTTGGGTAACCTCACACCGTGGGGCGCCCACGGGTTCCGCCCCTTCAATTCCAATCAAATTATCCGGCAGTGGCCGCTTGTTTCGGTTTCCAACGCAGCACTGGCTTGCGGGCCGCAGCAGCCTCGTCGAGTCTTCCGATTCTAGTGGAATGTGGGGCATTCAAGACGAGGTCCGGATCATCAATAGCCTCACGAGCGATTGCCCGCATCGCCGCCACAAACTGATCAAGCTCTTGATGACCTACTGACTCAGTAGGCTCGATCAACATCGCCCCCTGAACAATTAGGGGAAAGTAAATGGTCATGGGATGGAAGCCGTAATCGATCAATCGTTTGGCGATATCCAGCGTGTGCACTCCTTTGCGCGATTGTAGTTTGTCGGTTAAGACGACTTCGTGCATTGGCGGCGCTTTGAAGGGCTTGTCGTAATCACTCGCGAGTTCATGTGCGATGTAGCGGCAATTTAAAACGGCAGCCTCGGTTGCTTCCCGCAGTCCGTCGTTGCCGTGGGTCTGTATATAGGCGAGGGCTCGCAGCATCATTCCATAGTTGCCGAAGTATGCTTTGACTCTACCGATTGATTGCGGGTAATTGAAGTCAAGTTTGAACTTCACGGCAGCGCCCAGATTGAGGTCGCTTTCACTTTTTACGATCCGAGGGACCGGCAAGAAGGGCTCCAACTCCGCCGTGCAACAACAAGGACCACAGCCGGGACCGCCACCACCATGCGGAGTCGAAAAGGTCTTGTGCAGATTAAGGTGGATCACATCGACGCCCATGTCGCCGGGTCGAGCAATTCCCACCAGCGCATTCATATTTGCTCCATCCATATAGACCAGTCCGCCGGCGTCGTGGACAATCTTGCAAATCTCCTGGATGTTCCTTTCAAAGAGCCCGAGCGTGTTGGGGTTCGTAAGCATGAGCCCGGCGACATCTCCGTGGGAGCACAGCTCGCGCAAGTGTACAAGGTCCGTTAGACCCTCTGCGGTCGATCGAATTGTCTTCACGGAAAAGCCGGAAAGGTGTGCCGAGGCCGGATTCGTTCCATGAGCCGAATCCGGAATGAGCATGGTGCGCCGGTTGGCAGACGCGCCTTCGCCGTCACGGGCATCGATGAAAGCGCGGATAATCATCACGCCTGTCATTTCGCCGTGGGCGCCGGCTGCAGGTTGAAGGGAGACGCCGGGAAGTCCGGTGATTTCCGCCAAGTGATGCTGGAGTTCGTAGATGACTTGAAGCGCTCCCTGCGCTTCCGTCTCATCGGCGAGAGGATGCAAGTTCGCGAAACCGGGAATGCGCGCGACTTTTTCATTAAGGCGCGAATTGTATTTCATGGTACAAGAGCCGAGCGGGTACATGCCCAGATCAATCGAATAGTTCCAGGTGGACATGCGAGTGAAATGACGAATTACGTCAACTTCGCTTACCTCCGGCAAACCTTCGAGGTCATCATCACGTTGAAACTTCTTCGGTACGATTTCATCGATTTCCATCTCCTCCACGTCCAGCGGAGGCAGCCGATAACCAAGGCGACCGGTCTGAGAACGTTCGAAGATCAAAGCCTCGTTATGACTGATGTGCGACGCTACTTTTGTAATCTCGGTTGAACTCATTTTAGATATGACTCACCAGCTCGATCTTGAGTATTAGTCAGGCAGCGGGGTAAACCACCCTTCCCGACCTCAGAGACTTTTAACCAGCTCGGTTGGAGGCGCGTTGAAAGCCTTTCAACCTGGAACTGGAGTCTCAACTGTGTACAACTCTTGGTCGGGAAGGGCGGTTTACCCCCGCTGTTTCATCCCCACTCGCTCTGAACTACAATACTTCAGAGTTATGAACCTGCAATTTCCGCCAGTCCATCTAAAAGCGCCTCGATCTCCGCCCGTGAATTAATTTCCGTGACGCACACGAGAAAATCATTAGGGCGGTCTGGAAAATAACGCGACAGGGCCAGGCCTCCGTTAATTCCGCGCTCCACTCCCATGCGCGAGAGCGAAGCGGCAGCATCGCCTGGACCGCGCACCACAAACTCATTAAACCGCGGGGCGGAGAAGGGAAGCGAGAAGCCTTCGATCTCAGCGATACGCCGCGAGGTGTACGAAGCTTTTTGCGCACACTGAACTGCCACTTCTCGTAATCCACGACGACCCATCGTCTCCATATAGACCGTGGCTGCAAGGGCGATCAGACCTTCGTTGGTGCAAATATTGGAGGTGGCCTTTTCGCGGCGGATATGCTGCTCGCGCGTAGCCAGAGTCAATACAAAACCACGCCGGCCCTGCTTGTCGTACGCCTCTCCCACCAGCCGGCCGGGGATTTGCCGCGCATACTTGTCACGCGTCGCGAACAGACCAACGTAAGGGCCACCGAATGAGAGGGGCACCCCAAATGACTGTCCTTCGGCGATTACGA
>JACCSP010000067.1 GCA_013812905.1 Pyrinomonadaceae bacterium | reverse complement strand
TGTTACCAAAATGCTTCCTCCTGCCCCTGCTCCTGCCGTCTGCCTCCTGGCCTATTTTGCGGAAGAGGGCATCGTCATCAGCGCGGCCATGGTTTCAATCCCGTCCCACAAATTTTGCAACCTGATGTTTTCGTTCTCGGCGTGCTGGTTATTATCGTAGTTGGCGATGGGTACGGTGAGGGTCACTGTGCGGAGGTTGTTAGTGATAATCGATAACGGCAGACTGCCTCCCGAGGTCGGGAGCTTCACGATAGGTTTTGTCGACGTGCCCTGCACGGCGGCGATAACGGAGAGCGCTACCGGCAAATCCATGCGCGTCCTCTCTGCGTTGTAGCCTCCATCGCGGTGAACAACTTTGGCGATCAAGGGCTTTGTGAGCCGTTCCTGATCCGTCGGGTCATGATCGATGACGTGGAACCCTTGCTTGCGGATGTGGGCGCTCAAACGCTCGACTTGGCGTTGATAGTCGTTTCCTTTTACTAGACGAAGATCCAGAACAGCGCTGGCCGTAGTCGGAATTACGTTGCGAGCGAGCGCACCGACATCTCCGCTACTCATCCCGTTGATATTGAGCGAAGGTTCGTTGATCAACTCCAGCAAGCTCTTACCCGCATTTTCTGTTAGCGCCAATCCCAGCTGAGTCTTGAGTACGTTGTCATACTGCGGCGCCTCCTCAATCGCGCGCCGTTCCCTTTCACCCAGGGGCGCAACATCGTCATACCAGCCGGCAATGGTCACACGTCCTGCTTCATCTTTCATTGAACTGAGCAGTTTTGCCAGAATCAGGCCGGGGTTTGGAGACCAATTTCCATAGTGGCCGCTATGAAGTGGCCGCCTGGCGCCGTAGACGGTGAGATCGACATTAGTATCGCCCCTTACTCCAAAGACTACCTGCTTCAGACCTAATTGATGCACGGGCCCGTCGCAGATGAGCCAGGCGTCAGCTTCCAGCAATTTTCGATGGCCACCTAGGATCTCGCCGAGATGTGACGAACCGGCCTCCTCTTCGCCTTCAAAGAAAAACTTAATGTTAGAAGTGGGCGCAATTCCCTGGGCTTTGAGTGCGTCGACTGCGATCAGAATGGCCATCACTCCAGCTTTGTCATCCGACGCGGAGCGAGCGTAGAGACGCCATTCAGGATCGATTTTCGCACCTGGCTTGGGCATCCCAAGAATAGTACCGGTGGCTTCGATTGCGGCTGAACGAAGTGTGGGCTGCCACGGCAATGTGTCGGCCCATTGTTTCGGATCGGTTGGTTGTCCATCGTAATGCGCGTAGAGAATGATGGTTCGCGTGGCGCGAGGAACTTTCCATTCGCCGTAAACGGCGGGCGGGACATTTGGTTTGCCGCCTTCCAAAAGCCGTGGCTCCAGTCCGCGACGGTGCATCATTTCTATGATTAATGCCGCATTCTTGCGGATGTTAACTTGATCACTCGCGACGTTCGGGATCGAAAGCAACGTCACAAACTCTTCAAGGATGCGGTGTTCATTTGCGATCCGGTAATCTCTGACCTTGCCCTGCTGCGCCGAAACTTCATAAGGTACACGCCTTATTGCCGGCAGTATTACCACGAGAATAACGCATAGAAGTATTTTCACAGCTGGGTCCTGTTAGCCTTCAAGCTTCGGGTTTGTTACGGCCACCACAACACCTTTCGAGTTGCCGGATGAACAAATTGGCCAACCCATGATAGCTCCGATTGTCCGAGGCGGCAGTAAGAATTCGTACCGACGCATGCGGGGTTTCACTGGGTCCATAACGAGCAACCCTCTCACCCTGCAATCTGCTCCGGTTGCTGGCCACCTGTTTCTCGTAAGCGCAAACCCAACATCATAATTGCCGTTATGCAACCGCAAGCGAAAGTTCCCAGCCACAGGGCCGAGGGGCCAAATTTTCCCATGATTTCTGTGCCCAACCAGGGACCGATAGCGAACGCTAGACTAAAGCCCATTGTGTAGAGACCCATGTAAGCGCCCGATTGCGCGGGCGGGGCCATATCCGAGACATAAGCGGCACTGGCCGGGAGGCTAATCATCTCGCCGAATGTCCATATCACCACGGTGGCCACCGCGCCGAAAACGCCGTTTACAAACAGCAGCGCACCAAAACCTGCGCCGACAAGAAACGCGCCCAGTGCCAACGCATGCCGATGGGACCACTTCGACATGGCCATGTTCAGCGGCACTTCGACCAGAATAATTATCAGGGTGTTTACGGCGAAGAGCATTCCGTATCCTGCCTCCGTGAAATGGAGGTCGCGAACCAAAAACAGAGGCATTGCTGCCATCTGTTGGAAAAAAACTAACTCGATAGGAAGCATGGCGAAAAGAAAATATATGAAGCGCCGGTTCTTTAAGACGCTTGAGTAGCGCAGCCTGGACTCTACGAGGCTCACGGAGTCGCCGGTGTGCGAATCATTGTCACTCGGGTTAGCGGCAACGGCCTCAGCCTGCCTCTTGATCTTCCAGGGCAGCGCCGTCAAAAGCAGCGCAGCAAGCAGCGTGGTCGCGCCATCAACGTAAAACAGCAATTTGAAGGAGTACATAGCGAGGAAGCCGCCAATGACTGGACCAATGCTCATACCGAGATTTATTGCCAAGCGGCAAAGCGCGAAAGCTGCCTTGCGTTGGTCAGGTCCTGCGAGCTCTCCAATGAGGGACATGCTGGGAGGACGAAAGGCTTCATTGGCAATAGCCCAGACAGCGGTAATACTGAGAATACTGGTCAGCTGATTGCCGAGAGGGTATACAAAAAGGAGAAGCCCGCTTAGCAGCAGCGACAGTTTCATGACACGCAGGCCGCCTAGGCGATCTGATAAACGTCCTGCCATCGGCGCCACGAGGATAGAGCCAATTCCATAGACTGTGAGTGTCAGACCAGCAGCGCCCACCGATAAGCGCCGATCTATGGTGAGATAAAGTGTCAGGAAGGGCAGCACCATGGTGCCCGCGCGGTTCACCAGTATCGCCAGAGAGAGAAACCAGACTTCTCTGGGAAGTGCGCCCAGTCCCCGCCAGGGATTCAACCCTCACCCTCCCTCGCGTTGTCGATCTCTCTGTAGCGAAAGCACCTGAGATCGTGGTCATTGATCAGACCAACGGCTTGCATGAAGGCGTAGCAAATGGTTGAGCCAACAAAATTAAAGCCGCGTTTCGCCAAATCTTTGCTCAGCGTGTCAGATAGAGGTGTACGCGCGGGAACAGTTGCTCCGCGTTTTCGCTTTAGCGGCCGCTTATCGACAAAGCGCCAGAGGTGTTCGTCAAAGCTGCCAAGCTCTCGCTGCACGGCAATGAACGCATTGGCGTTCTGAATCGCAGACGTAATCTTGAGACGGTTGCGGATGATGCCCGCATTATCCAACAGCTGCTGCACTTTACGTGGACTGTACTTGGCGACTTTTGCGGCGTCGAAATTATCAAACGCCGCGCGATAGTTATCACGTTTCTGGAGGACAGTTTCCCAGCTGAGGCCGGCCTGAGCGCCTTCCAGAATGAGGAACTCAAAGAGTCCCCGATCGTCATGGAGCGGTACGCCCCACTCCCGATCATGATAAGCGATTGCCAGATCAGTCCTGGGCCAGGCGCAACGTTTCAGCATGTTCTGATCCTAACAGGCAACAGGCGGAACTGTTTATTCGTTCGAAATGGTTCTTAGATCTTTTCCCAGCCGGCCGGCCAAACTCGCGACCACGGTTACCAGTTCGGTGGCCTCCACTGGTTTGGCAATATGCGTGTTATAGCCGGCCATGATCGCTCGCATGCGATCCTGCACTCTGGCGTAAGCCGTCAGCGCAACGGCCGGAAGGCTTTTCTCCCGGCCTACTTCTCGTCTGCGCACTTGCCGAATCAAGGCGTAGCCGTCAGTTTCAGGCATGCTGATATCACTAATCAATAAATCGAAGTGAGAGTGTTCGAGAGCGCTGAGCGCCTCAGCCGCAGTGGTAACACCTATCACGCTGGCCCCACGCTGAGTGAGATCCATTGCGAGTAGATCCAATGTGTCCCTTTCGTCATCGACGATGAGGATGCGCAAATTTTCGAGACTCGGTGGCTCTGGTTCTAACTCTCTGAAGGCGGTAATCGCACGGGCCATAGCTTCCGGCCTTAGTTCGCCACGGGGTAAACGAAGCTTTAGTGTGAAGATTGCGCCAGGACCGTCTGGACGGTTCTTAGCGGTGATAATTCCCCCGTGAAGTTCCACTAGATGGCGAACGATAGCCAAACCAAGCCCCAGCCCCCCATGTGTCCTGGTGGTGGTGCCATCGGCCTGGCGGAATCGCTCAAAGACGTGCGGCAAGAAAGCAGGATCTATCCCCGGACCACTATCGCTAACCTGAATTTGCACGTGAGCATTATCGTGGCTCAAGCGCACTTCCACATTTCCCTCGCTGGGCGTGAATCTCGCGGCGTTTGAAAGAAGGTTCCAAACCACTTGCTGCAGACGATCGGCGTCGCCCGGTACGATCCGCAGGCCGGCATCGATAATCGTCTCAATATGAATCGCCTTCGCAATCAGCGCCGGTCGGACGGCGTCGAGAGCTGCATCAACCACCGCAACCAGATCTACCGGGCCGAGATTCAGCTGCAGTTTGCCGGTGATCACTCGCGATACGTCGAGGATGTCCTCGATAATCTGTTTCTGTGACCAGGCATTTCGTTCAATTACCTCCAGAGCATGGGCGGCGCTTTCCTCGTCGAGCCGCCCCGAGCTCAAAATTCGCGACCAGCCGATTACGGCATTCAAAGGCGTGCGTAACTCGTGGGAGAGAGTGGCGAGAAATTCGTCCTTGAGACGATTGGCCTTCTCGGCCTCCGCTCGGGCTGCCTGTTCGCGCTCAAGTAGCTCGGCCCGTTCGTCCTCGGCCCGCTTACGTTTCGTAAACTGGCCCATCTGTCCCCCGATACTCGCAGCCAACAATAACAGTTCATCGTCGGCTTCCCTGACCTCTTTGCTAAAGAAATCAAGCACTCCTAATACTTCATTATCGAGAAGGATGGGAAAACCAAACGCGCTATTAATGCCTTCTTGGCGAGCGACTGCCGCGCGCGGAAAGTTTGGATCTTCAGCGATATTATCGATCCGGGCGGGTGCGCCTTTTTCCCAGATACGTCCCGGCAGACCCTCACCTCTCTTGAAGGCAACTGCGCGCGTGCGTTTCTCGAATTCATTTACCGCGATCTTCGAAACCGAGTAAAAGTCGACGCAACGCAATACCTGTGCTTCGTGATCAATGGTCCACAAACCGCCCGCATCCCATTCCAGTTCTCTACACGTTACCTGCAAAATTCTGCGGGCGCTTTCAATAAAGTCGGCCGACTCCGAGAGTAAGCTGCTGACGGCACACTGCAATGCCATTCGGCGCTCCGTTCGCCGACGATCCGTAATGTCATTAATGAAGCAGCAAGTGTGTACAAACCTTCCCTGCTCGCGGAATAGACTCGAACTAATGCGCACGTGCCTAATCGAGCCGTCTTTGCAGCGAAGGCGAGCGTCGTAATCGCTCAACACTTTTCCAGCCTGAAGACAACTGAGAATGTCGTCGATAGCCTCTTGATCGACATGGAAGTCAGCGATGTTCCGACCGACGTACTCTTCTCGCGAGTAGCCTAGCAGATCGAGTTCGGCCTGGTTGGCGCGAAGCACTGTTCCGTCAGAGCCTACCCAGTGCAAACCGATAGCGGCGTTCTCAAAGAAATCCTTCAGCTCCGCTTCGCTACGGCGCAGCCCTTCTTCAGCCCGGTTTCGTTCGGTGACATTCCGTTTGATGCTTACGTAGCAAATCGGATCTCCGGAACTGTCACGGGTAGTGAAAGCAGAGATTTCAATGTGCTTGATCTCACCTGTTTTTGTATGGCTTACTATTTCGCCGCGGTAGACTCCTTTCTGCGCCACTTCGCTAACGATGTTTTCAAAGGCTTCTCGACCCGTATGTAGAGCCGGAGTCTGGCCCAAGAGTTCCGCGTCCGAATAGCCAAGAAGATCCCGATGTGCGGTGTTCTGTTCTAAATAGTGACCTTCAGGGCTGATAATTGCTATCGGCTCAGTGGAGTGATTGAAGATCTGGCGGTAGAGGTCGTGACCAAGCTCCGGCATTCTCGAAGCAATGGGTCTAGCCGTGCGGTAGCCTTCAGACATAGTTTGCTCGCCAACCCGACGCCCAAGGGGTGTTTGAGCTGATTCAGCGGGGTACAGGGCAAACCCCAGACACTCTTGCCTATTTGGAACTGGCAAGATACGTGCCGACCCGTAATTAGCTTCAGTTACGAGGGTGCAAAGTGGAGTAAAACCAAAAGATTTTTAGAATGATTGAGAACGAACGACAAGATATATGCCGACAACTGTATATAAACGGTCAGGGAGAAGTGTGCAAACTAGACGATTTCTATCAAGACTGTGGGCTTTCTTCGTGGTGATTGCTGATAATGATCTGCCTTCTTTATACCCCTGAGTGATTGCATCTGGGACAACTAAAAGAGTAGCAGCCGTTCAGTTCTGATTCACCGTTGTAAGACCATGAAAAATAGTGATGGGTCTGGCAGCTTGTGCGAGTGCTCACGAGATACGGTATCCCGTAGACACTACTGACAC
>JACCSP010000138.1 GCA_013812905.1 Pyrinomonadaceae bacterium | reverse complement strand
CCTTTTGAATTGTGAGAGGTTTTCGAGGTCCCACGCTTCACGTTGGCCCGGGTTGCCTCGAAACGAAGGAATCTAAACCAAAAGAAGCGAGGCGGATGAGACGCCCGCGCGCCTGAATCTCAGGCGTCATTGTCCGAAGGAGACAAAAAATGCCAGTTAAGAAGTATCTCAAAGAATCGATAAAGTTAGGCGATAAGGAACTGACAGTGGAAACTGGGCGGTTAGCCAAACAGGCCGATGGCTCAGTCGTAATTCGGTACGGCGATACGATGTTGTTGGTGGCCGCCGTTAGCGCCTCCACCCAGCGAGAAGGAATTGATTTCTTTCCCCTGACGGTTGAATACCGTGAATCCCAGTTTGCGGCCGGGCGCATTCCCGGAAACTATTTTCGGCGGGAAGGACGGCCGAACGAAAAGGAAGTGCTAACCAGCCGCCTGATTGACCGACCATGCCGGCCCCTGTTTGCTGAAGGCTACCGCAACGAAACGCAGGTTATTGCCAGTGTCATCTCGGCCGACCCCGATAACAATCCGGATGTGATCGCGATTACCGGAGCGTCCTGCGCGCTCTATTTGTCGGACATTCCATTCATGAATCCAATCGCCGGTGTGCGGGTGGGTCTGATTGATGGCCGCTACATCATTAATCCGAACTATGATGAAGTGCGCGAATCGCGCTTGAACCTGATAGTGGCCGGGACTGAAGAGGCCATTGTCATGGTGGAAGCTGGGGCCGAGCAAGTTTCAGAAGAAATCATGGTTGAGGCCCTGATGCTGGCCCATAAAGAGATTAATCGCCTGTGCCGTTGGCAAAATGAGCTCTATAAAGCGTTGGAAATTCAGAAGCGCGAAGTGGTACAGCCGGAGCTCAATGAAGAGATGTTGGGGGAGATACAGAGAAACTATAGCGAACGTTTGCGCGCTGCACTCGACACGACCAACCAGGAGAAGCGGTCGAGCTATTCTGCCGTCGATGCACTAAAAAAAGAGGTGGTCGAGGTTTATCCCGAAGAGCAGCCAGCCCTGCGGCAAATGGCCAAGACCATCTTTGACCATTTGAAGGAGAAGATCTTCCGCGAGGATATTCTCGATAAACGGCGCCGCCCGGATGGCCGACGATTCTCGGAGATTCGACCTATCACCTGCGAAGTAGGTTGGCTGCCGCGCGTCCACGGCTCTGCGCTCTTCACCCGAGGGGAAACTCAGGCTCTGGTATCCACCACCCTGGGGACCAAGGAAGATGAGCAATATATTGATGACCTTGAAAAAGGCGAGGTCAAGCGCCGCTTTCTGCTCCATTACAATTTTCCGCATTATTCGGTCGGTGAGGTGGGACGGTTTGGCTCTTCCAGCCGCCGCGAAATCGGGCACGGTGCTCTCGCTCGTCGCGCGATTGAAGCGGTACTGCCCGAGGATTCAGTTTTCCCTTACACCATCCGAATCGTTGCGGACATTACAGAGTCTAATGGCTCTTCATCCATGGCCTCGGTTTGCGGAGGCATTCTTTCCTTGATGGATGCTGGTGTGCCGTTGAAGGCGCCGGTGGCCGGCGTGGCTATGGGTCTGGTTATGGAGGGGAACAAATACGCCATTCTCTCAGATATCGCGGGCGCTGAAGATCACTATGGTGATATGGATTTTAAAGTCACGGGAACCCGAGAAGGTATCACGGCCCTGCAGATGGACATCAAGATCGCCGGCATCAATGCGCAGATCATGGCGGAGGCGCTTGAGCAGGCAAAGAAAGGACGATTGTATATTCTGGATATAATGGCAAAAGCGCTGCCTGAGCCCCGCCCGGAGATTTCGTCCTATGCCCCGCGCATCATTCAAATAAAAATTAACCCTGACAAGATTCGAGACGTCATTGGACCAGGCGGCAAGATAATCCGTTCGCTCGTCGAAGAGACGGGAGCCAAGATTGACGTCTCCGACGACGGAACGATCTCGATCGCAACTGCCAGTGGCGAAGCAGCAGAAGCTGCCGTAGCCCGAATCCGTGGCCTTACGGCGGAGGCAGAGGTGGGCCAGAGCTATCTGGGGACAGTGTCGAGAATTGTAGACTTCGGTGCTTTTGTTGAAATCTTTCCTGGCACAGATGGTCTGTTGCACATTTCAGAGATTGCCGACCGCAGGGTTAAAGACGTGCGCGACGAGTTGAAGGAAGGTCAGCAGATCCTGGTGAAGTGCATTGGCAAGGAGGGCAACAAGATTAAGCTTTCACGCAAGGCCGTCTTGCGCGATGAGGGTCACAAAGCTGAAGCGGCTAGCACTAGTGATAGTGACTAAAGCAGTGTCTCAGAGGAACGCTCAATAGCTGTTAGGCACAAGTAGCAAGGCCGGGTTGGGCAGAGGATCTGCTACAACTCGGCTTTTCAATCATAGGATCTGTCGAAGGAGTCAGAACCAGTATAGCCATCCCGGTCTGAGGTCTAGAATTAGCGTCTCGAATCTGGATCATCCCCTTTATTCTATCCAGGGCTTTGGACTAAGAACCAACGTTCTTTTGGCCGAGGTCCTTATTAAGCGGGCTATTGCCTCTCTGGACTACGATTTGCCATATCTAAAACTCTCTAGTCTGTTTTCATAAAGCTAATTGTCGGTGTGACAGTTTTAACCGGACTTTTGCTAAAGGACCCTCTCCCACCGCGCTCACCCCTTTCGAGTCGACTCGCAGCGGCTGCCGAGCAATCCAGTTCTCTCCCCATTTTGTAATTATGACGGTTCGAGCCCCTGGACTGGAATTTCCAGGTCATTGAACATCTTCTCCTAACACAAAGAAGCCGTTAACAGGTTTCAATTTGTGTTTTTGTTCAATTTGACCATAGCTTCGGGAACTTTTTTACGATGCAAATCTTTACTTACATGTCGGGGGTTCAAGGAAGAGATTTCACGAGATACTTCCACCGGATGAGGAGTCGGGCCTTCCGCCCCATTGCTTTGATGCTCAGCCTGTTATTGTTGACAGGTGGACCGGTCCACGCAGGGCCTGTGGCAATCAGCGAAGTCTTGCAAGTAATTGGCAGCTATCAGAACCCAACTGAGCTCAGCCTTCGGAGTGTAACCCAGACCGCAAGCACACCGGTAGCAGGAATAAAAGGATCGACTGTCACGTCGGGTGTGAAAGAATCCGGCGCAGCTTCCGGTAACTCACTGCTTGCAGGTGTGGCCGTTAATTCCAACGCCCCGCGCGGTGTTGAAATCATCGATCAAGGTGATGTGGACGGAACAATCTGTGACTGCGGCGACATTTTAATTCCGGTTGGCGGCTTCCCCAAGTGGCCCCTGCTTTTTCTGGCCGCGATACCGTTTTTTTTCATACATGGTAGTAGTAGTGGTGATATCGATACCCCTATTTTTACTTTAACGCCGCCGCTTAATCCAACGCTGCTCGCGCCAACGCCCAACACCCCTCAGGTTCCCATACCCGAGCCGGCATCGCTTTTGCTGTTTGGTTCAGGCTTGGCTGCTTTCGGAGCGGGCCTTCGCCGACGGTATGCTAAGGCAAAACTGGGAACCCAGGTTGGCGTTACCAAGGAGGCCTAATAATTATGAGACTTAACATGGCCCCTAATCGACACCCGACTTACGGTAAGTATGCCTTTGCAGCATTGCTCGCGATGATTTGCTGTCTGGGCTACCCATCCTCCACTGTACACGCGAAAAAGAAGCCAGCTAAATATGGCACGATCAAAGTTCAGACGACGCCGGCTGGTCTTCCTATCGAAGTTGATGGTAAGCCCCAGGGGCAGACTACATCTGACTGGCGAGCATGGGAGCGCGATCCCGGCGTGCACACCGTCGTTATTGTGCTGCCTAACGGCCAGCGGTGGACACGTGAGATTGTTCTTGAGGCCGGACGTATTAAGTGTGTAGCGCTCAATTACAGACCAGGTCAGCCAATTGCGGCGACGTCTCCTTGTCCCTTCCCTGTAAATCTTTCCGCACCTTCCCAGGTCACTGACGGCGAGGTGATAACCTACACGGCAGATACCACGTACAAAGGGTCTTCACCCCTTAGCTACACCTGGACAGTAAGTCCGGCGAGTGCGAAAGTTCTTGGTGGCGTGGGAACTCCTACAATTTCGGTTGACTCAACTGGATTGGCCGGGCAACGAATTGTGGCCACGCTATTAGTCGATGACGGCTCAGGCGAGCCCACGTGCCGCCAAACAACGCAGGCTTCTACTTTTATTCCGGCTCTGGCTCCGCGCGAGAATCCGGCCCGGGAGTTTGACGTCTGTTCCCAATGCTCATTCGATGATCAAAAGGCTCGTCTTGACAACCTCGCGGTTGAACTTCAGAACGATCAGTCGACCACTACCTACATCTTCGCTTACGGCGGACGCACCAGCCGTGTCGGCCAGGCCGACCGACTTGGCGCTCGGGCGCGAGATTATCTTGTGAGTCAACGAGGCATCAACCCAGCCCGAATCATCGTTCACAACGGAGGTTTCCGTGAAGAGGATAGTGTTGAGCTGTGGATCGTGCCGAGCGGCGCGACACCTCCGCAGCCCCGCCCTACGGTCCAGGCTGGCGACGTTAGGCGCCCCCGTGAAACGTCCAGCCGAAAACGCCAGCGCGATTAAGCGTGAATGTCGGCTGGGTTGCAGGCGAAAGGTCTGCGGCCCCTTCGACAGTTGAATATGGTCGGAGTTGAGAGGAGACAGGAGCCCCCGCGCTCTTGTCTCCTTTTGCTTTTGATCACGTTGACGGTACCGAGACCCTGTGGTAACAATCATCTGAAATTTTCCCGGAAGCCCCCAACTATTGGTTTCCCATAAGAGGAGGAATTCTTCATGGCTGAGAATGGCGGCGGCGGCGGAAGCACGGGCGTTGTTGCGATACTGGCGATCTTCGTAATCATCGTTCTGGTGCTGCTTTTTGTTTACAGAGGCCGGTTGTTTGGCGGGGGTGGCACGCAGAAGATTGATGTCAACGTTCAGACGCCCAGTAAATGAGTCAAACCTGATTGTTCGACTCGTCAGTTTTGAAAGGAGGGAGCGCCGCAGCGCTCCTCTCTTGTTTTAGAAAACCGTACCAAATCGCCCTGATAGAATCACGGTCAGCGGGGTTCGAATAAAGATTTATCATTTGGCACTTACCATTTACCATTCTCTAAACCTATGAGTGCCCCGAATATTGAAACCATCGTCTCGCTTGCCAAACGGCGAGGCTTTGTTTTTCCATCGTCTGAAATCTACGGCGGACTCGGCAGCGCCTGGGACTATGGTCCGTTAGGCGTGGAACTCTGTAACAACGTCAAACAAGCCTGGTGGCGATGGATGGTTTATGAACGCGACGACATGGAAGGCTTAGACTCGTCCATCATACTCAATCGCCTGGTGTGGAACTACTCAGGACATGAAGACACTTTTAGCGATCCCCTGGTGGATTGTCGCGATTGCAATAGCCGGTTGCGCGCCGACAAGCTGGGATATCAACCCAGCGATGAGGAGCTCCGCGGACAGCCAGCGGGTGATGCTATCGCGAAATCGATTCGAGAGCGACACATTGGGTGCCCAAACTGTGGATCAAGGAATCTAACCGAACCGCGTCCGTTCAACCTGATGTTTCGTACACATGTGGGCGCGGCAGCCGAGGACGATCCGTCTTCTCTCGTGTATCTCCGTCCAGAAACCGCGCAGGGCATCTTCATAAATTTTGCGAACATCCTGACGACCAGCCGTCGCAAACTTCCTTTCGGCGTCGCCCAGATTGGCAAGTCATTTCGAAACGAAGTGACGCCAGGCAACTTCATCTTTCGCACTCGTGAGTTCGAGCAAATGGAAATGGAGTACTTTGTTCGCCCCGGCGAAGACGAGCAAGTCCATCAGAAATGGATTGAAAACTGCTTCAATTGGTTCACGGGGCTGGGTATCTCGGCGGAGAATCTGCGCCTCTACGAACAACCAAAAGAGGAATTGGCACACTACGCCAAACGCACGGTTGATATTCAGTATCGGTTTTTCCCCGAACGCGAAGAACACGAGCGGCAGTGGGACGAGTTGATGGGTATCGCCAACCGCACGGATTTCGATTTGCGGACGCACTCAAAGAAACCCGAGGACGCAGAAGGGAGGCGCCATAATTCTGATTCGACGGAAGACCTATCCTATTTCGACGAAGCCACCAAGGAACGTTTTTATCCTTATGTGATCGAGCCAGCCGCTGGTGTGAATCGCACCGTGCTCTCTGTGCTAATGGATGCGTATTCAGAAAAGACCAACGACAAGGGCGAGACTCGGGTAATCCTGAAACTTCATCCAACCCTCTCGCCCATCAAGGCCGCCATCCTTCCGTTGGCAAAGAACAAGCCAGAGATAGTTGGAATGGCCAGAGCAATCAAGCGGTCTTTACAGCCGGGGCTGCGCGCGGTCTACGACGATACCGGTGGGATTGGGAAGCTGTATGCGCGGCAGGACGAGATCGGCACGCCGTTCTGTGTAACCGTCGACCACCAGTCTCTAGAAGACGAAGCAGTCACCGTGCGGGACCGAGACACATGGGAGCAGGAGCGGGTTAAGGTATCGGAGCTTCCGCAACATTTGTCGGATAGAATGAGAACTAGTCCAAGGTTCAAGGTCCAAAGTCCCTATCTTCGACTTGGTTTTTGACTTTGGACATTGGGCTTTGGACAAATTAAAGCCATGCCGATAGTAAAGAAACGCAACCAACAAACAGAGACTCGGTTGCTATTAGAGTCAGGCGATCCCGTTGAGTTGCCGCCCGCCGAGGTTGAGGAGCGCGCACTACTCGTGCAGTTTGACCAGTTTAGGCCTTTTATTCCCGAACTGCTCGAAGAGTTGCGCGACGGCACTACCGCCGAGCCTGTCGCGGTGATGAACGACGGATCCACCTTTGCAATTCACGGTGATACCAAGACCTTCTGGGTGAAACTCTGGCACGCAGCCGGAACCGAGATGACTAAGATCGACCGACTCCAGGTACTGAGCTGCATTCCTTCCACTCGCGGGATTCAAATCACAGTTCCTGAAGAATAGTCCAAAGTCCAGGGTCCAACGTCCAAAGTCTGAGTTTGGGTTTTTTACATTGGACATTGGACGCTGGACCTTGGACATGGGTTCAGGTCCAACCTCCGATTAGATGCGCAGTTGACTTTGGACATTGGACGTTGGACATTGGACTTTATGTCCAAGATTCCCGAAAAGATACTCAAACTTGCGAGCAGCATTCACGGGAAATGCGGCCGGGCGCTGCTGGTGGGGGGTTGTGTGCGCGACATGCTGATGGGCGCGCAACCAAAGGACTGGGACCTTGAAGTCTATGGCATCGAACCAGCGAGGCTGCGTGAAATCCTGGATTTCTTTGGCAGCGTCAACGTTGCCGGCGAAGCTTTTACTGTCTACAAACTGGGCTCTGATCTAGATGTCTCGCTGCCGCGACGCGAGCGCAAGTCGGGTCGCGGTCATCGCGCGTTCGTAATTGAAGGTGACCCGGCAATGACGTTTGCAGAGGCGACGCGCCGGCGCGACTTCACTATTAACGCAATTCTTTGGGATCCGCTGACGGGGGAGTTAATCGACCCGTTCAACGGACAAGAAGATATCAAACAAAGAATTCTGAGCGCAGTTTCAGCTGAGACCTTCGTCGAAGACAGTTTACGGGTATTGCGAGCGGCGCAGTTCGCGGCCCGGTTCGAATTTGAGATCATGCCGACCACGGCCGCTCTCTGTCGCACAATGGATCTTTCGGATCTTCCTAAGGAGCGCGTCTGGGGTGAGATGGAAAAGCTGCTCCTGGGCGCTAGACGCCCTTCAATCGGCCTTGAATGGCAGCGCACACTCGGAGTCACTGAGCAGTTATTCCCGGAAATCAAGGCGCTGGAGGGGGTACCTCAGGATCCTGAGTGGCATCCGGAGGGCGATGTGTACGTCCACACGAAGCTCGTTGTCGATGGCGCGCGCAATTCAATCGAAGATTTGCCATATGGAAAACAGGTCACCGTGATGCTCGCGGCACTGGCCCACGACTTTGGCAAACCTGCGACGACGGAATTTTTGGAGGGCCGCTACCGCTCGCGCGGGCATGAGCAGGCTGGTGTCGCCCCCACAGAGAGTTTCCTTGATCGTTTCAACATCCATACTCTCGCCGGTTACGACGTGCGTGCCCAGGTGCTTTCCCTGGTGCGGGAACATCTGAAGCCCGGGGAGTTCTACAAGAAACGTGAGGAGGTGGGCGAGGGCGCTTTCCGGCGCCTGGCGCGCAAGTGCGAACTTGATCTGCTATACCGGGTTGCAAAGGCAGATTCGCTCGGACGCAATGCGCCCTGGGTTCCGCGCGAGAAATGGTACGACTCGGCCGCGCAGGAGTGGTTTATCCAGCGCGCAAAGGAACTGGAGGTGGAACAGCGTGCTCCCGCACCGCTCCTGATGGGCCGGCATCTACTTGAAATGGGTTTGACTCCAGGCCGAAGACTGGGCGAGATCACACAGGCTGTATATGAAATGCAGTTGGACGGTCGTGTGAGAAGTCTTGATGAGGCTAAGAGTGAGGCGTATAAGATGTTATCCACAGATTACGCAGATTCCTCAAAAGAAAGGCCTCACGATGAAAAACCTCACCGCGAATGACCTCACTGAGAATGACTCCAGGACTTTGGCGATCATTGGAGCCGCAATGGAAGTTCACAGGCTTTTGGGATGTGGATTCCTCGAACCTGTTTACCAAGCCGCATTGATGCTGGAGTTCGCCAAGCGGGAAATTCCATTTAGCAGGGAAGTTAAGCTACCTGTCTTTGGCACGCGGTCACTGGAGTACAAGCGCTTTATTGTTTCCCGTTCAGTCTCATCTGCGTAATCTGTGGATAGGATCGGGTTGTTGTTGAGTTACGCAATGAATCGTTCCCATGCCCCAGACCAGCGGTTCGCAATCGATTCCTACCACTCGGCGGTCAGCAAACAGCCCCTGGAGAATTTCAAGCGCACGCGTGTCGTTCGTGTGTCCAAAAAGGGGAACTAGCACTACGTTGTTCGCGATGTAAAAATTTGCATAGCTAGCGGGCAGGCGATCGAGTTGACCCGAAGAGGTATCGTTTGAAGCGCCCACGACGCCGGGCATCGGGAGTATGACGATATCGAAAGAGCGCCCATCGGCGTCGGTGGCGCGCTGCAGTCGGTTGAGATTGTCTTGCAGGAGTTTGTAATTGGCGTCGGCTGGATCTTCTTCCACCGCACAGACGATGGTTGTTGCTGATACGAAGCGGGCGATATCATCTATGTGACCGTCCGTATCGTCACCAACGATTCCTTCGCCGAGCCAAAGCACTTTCTGAACTCCAAGAAACTCCAGCAAATACTGTTCGATTTTGCCCCGGTCCAAATCGTGATTGCGGTTCGGATTCAACAGACACTGTTCCGTGGTCATCACCACGCCCGCGCCGTTGACTTCAATCGAACCGCCTTCCATCACAATTCCGGGCTCAAATCGCGGCACTCTAATTAGACTCTCCAGTCGCGCAGGAATTGAGTCGTCTTGTTTCAGTTCCTCATACTTATTTCCCCAGGCGTTGAAAATACAATAGTTGTAAGCCAACTCGCCTTTGGTATTCACCAGAAAATTTGGGCCGTAGTCGCGTATCCATGAATCGACTGTTGGTATTTGATGAAAACGAATATTCTCGGCACCAGCAAAATTACAACAACTGCGCACTCCCTGCTCAGCCTCGGCATTATCAACCAGCAGATTCACAGTTTCGTGCGGCGCCAGCGCGGCCATCATTTGCAGGAAGATGTCTTCAACTAGTGGCACGCGATCAGGCCAGGTGAGTGGGTCTTTGGGCCATGTGAGCCAAGTCGCCTGGTGTCGGCGCCACTCAGCCGGCATGTGATAACCGAGTTCAGCGGGCATCGGCTTGTTCATCACTTAGCGGGTAAGGGTTCAAGAAAGCGTGCAGAGAGAGGAGCATACGAGTCGATGCGGCGATCGCGAAGGAACGGCCAGTTTTGGCGCGTCTCCTCGATCATGTTGAGGTCGCATTCGACAATCATTACTTCTTCTTTGTCCGCGGATGCTTTCGCAATGATGCGGCCGAAGGGGTCCGCTACGAATGACTGGCCCCAGAACTTAAGATTGCCTTCTCGTCCAACGCGATTTACAACGACGACATAAACTCCGTTGGCGATAGCGTGCGCGCGCTGGATCGTCTCCCAGGCGGAATGCTGAGCCTCATTCATCTCTTCGTTTTCACCAGGCAGCCAGCCGATCGCAGTGGGATAGAAGAGAAACTCGGCGCCGGACAGCGCTGTCAAACGCGCTGCCTCGGGAAACCACTGGTCCCAACACACCAGGGCGCCAACTTTTCCAAATCTGGTGTCATGTGTTTGAAATCCCAGATCTCCAGGTGTGAAATAAAACTTTTCGTAGTAGAGCGGGTCGTCGGGTATGTGCATCTTGCGATATTTGCCGGCCACCTTGCCGTCGGCGTCGATAATGGCGGCAGTGTTGTGATAGATGCCGGGAGTTCGTTTCTCGAACAGCGATGCGATAATGACAACCTTCTTCTCCCGCGCAACTTTCGAAAGGGCTTCTGTGGACGGCCCGGGAATCGGTTCCGCAAGCTTAAAAAGTTTCGTATCTTCGACTTGGCAGAAGTATTGAGAGCGGAAAAGTTCTTGCAGGCAGACGATTTGCGCACCTTTTTTCGCCGCCTCACTGATGCGCGAGATCGCTTTCTTAAAATTCAGTTCCGGCCTTTCCTGGCAACTCATCTGCACGAGTCCGATGGATACGCTGTTCGACTTGGAGTTTTTCGGCATGAAAGCAAGTATAGCAAAGCAAGTTCTGTTTGGCTTTTCAGCCCTGCTCTCCAGAAACGGTGCTGGATCTCTAGCTCCGCTAATTTGTTGGCAGGAAGGATACATTTTCCATTTGGCATTTTTGTTTTCATTGTCATTGTGTCCGTTCGTGTGATTTCGCGGATCCTTCTTATCTGTCGACCAAGCAAACGATCCACGAAGTAACACGAAGCACCACGAAATAAGATTCAGAAGATTGACGAATGAAAAATGTCAAATGACGAATCGAAATGACCATCCCTACCGCTCTTCGGTTCCGTAATTGAGTCAACCCTATCAATGCCTAGTCTGTTGCGTTCCCATCAACCTAATCCGGACATTGGACCTTGGACATTGGACTTTGGACTCGGATAAGATGTGCGGTCGATTATTAACCCCCAAGTCCCGAAGAGAGAATATCTAATGATCGAATTCGAACTAACCGAAGACCACAAAGCCCTAAAACAAACTGTCCGTGAGTTTGCCCAAAAAGAGGTTGCACCCTATATCAAAGAATGGGACGAGAAGCAGGAATTTCATCCTGAGGTGCTGAAGAAAATGGGCGAGCTAAATCTGCTCGGCGTGTGCGTGCCCGAGGAGTACGGCGGCGCCGGCTTCGACTACATTTCACTCGGTCTCGTTTGCGAAGAGCTGGAAGCCGTGGATACTTTTCTGCGTGTAGTCATGTCAGTGCACACTGGACTCAATTCATTGACGCTTTACTCCTGGGGCACAGAAGAGCAAAAGCGCAAGTATCTCGTTCCGCAAGCGAAAGGCGAGAAGTTGGCGACCTTCGGCTTAACTGAACCAGGCGCAGGTTCGGATGTCGTGGGCTCGCGCTCAACTGCCCGGCGCGACGGGGACGAATACGTTCTTAACGGCGAGAAAATGTGGATTAGTCTGGCTGACGTCGCAGACAACTTTCTGTTTTTCTGCTGGACTGACGAAGAGAAGCGGCGGCAACGCGATCACAGTGGCATGTCCTGCTTCATTGTCGAACGCACCATGAAGGGATTTTCATCGGGAACCATTCATGGCAAGCTTGGCATCCGCGCCGGCAATACCGGATATTTTTCCTGTCAGGACGTGCGTGTGCCAAAGGAAAATCTGATCGGTGAGGAGGGCGAGGGATTTAAGATTGCGATGTTTGCCCTCGAGCAGGGTCGTTATACTGTTGCTGCTGGAGCGACGGGCGTCATTCGCGCTTCGCGAGATGCTTCGGTCTCCTACGCCCTTCAGCGTGAAACCTTCGGCACGAAGATCGCAAACCACCAACTGGTCAAACAAAAGATTGCGGAGATGGAGGCCGATTACCAGATGGCCCACCTGCTTTGGTTGCATGCGGGCTATCTCAAGAACACGGGGCAAGCAAACGCTCGCGCCACCAGTCTGGCCAAGTGGCAGGCCACTGTGAGGAGCGAAAAAGCGGCTTCCATGGCAATCGAGGTCCACGGGGCAAACGGTTATTCCAACGACTACCCCGTCGAACGTTACTTACGCAACTGCAAAGCCGCAATCATCTACGAAGGAACCCGCGACATACACACATTAATGCAAGCCGACTGGGCGCTGGGTTTGAAGAATGAGAAGTCTGGCCGTAAAAGTTTGCCGCCATGGAGTCCGGCAGACGCTCGCGTTGCAGTTGCTGATTGACTAGAAGGAGTTGTAGGGGCGGCACTCCCCATCTATCCGCAGTTACACAGATTACGCGGAAACACTTGGGCAGTAAGACGACGAAGTCAAAAACACTTTGTAGCAGTCCGTTTCTTTTAGTCTGTGTAATCTGCGGATAGCATGGGGTGCCCACGGAGGGACACCCCTACAATTATCGATTACGCAGCACACTAGTGCCTGGCTTCGAAGATCCGGTTGAACGGTGTTTCCGTAGCGCGGCGGAATTGAGTGAAGCCTCCGGCTAATACCGTGTCGCGAATAGCGTTTTCAGTCGCAACCGCTCCGAGTGCCGGGCCGTCCAGAGCCAAAGAGTTTGCCGTGCAGCACAGTGTAGACGCTCCGGAGAAGGTGCGACCGATGATGTTGAAGTTCTCCTCGACCGTGTTGCCCGCCATCGGTTCCACAATCAAAACTGCACCGTCGTCGGCGAGCGTTGCAGACGCACGCTTGCAGGCGCTTACCGGGTCACCCATGTCGTGCAGACAATCGAAGAAGGCAATCAGGTCATACTGTTGATCCGGAAAATCGCTGGCATTAGCGACTTGGAAACTCACGCGATCGGAAACGCCGGCATTTTTCGCCCGCTGACGCGCGGTCTCAATTGACTTTTCGTGATTATCAAAACCCCAGAACTTTGAAGTCGGATAAGCCTGAGCCATGATGATCGTCGAAGAACCATGGCCGCAGCCGATGTCCGCAACCTTGCCCCCGGCCTTTAGTTTTTCGTCAACGCCGGTGAGCGCGGGAATCCACGAAGCGATCAAATGCGCGGCGTAACCCGGTCGGAAGAAGCGCTCCGTGCCAACGAATAGGTCTGGATCATGTTCTCCCCAGAGCATACCGCCACCGTTCTTAAATGCATTCTCTATTCGTGAGACCGCGGCCGTCATGGCTTTAACAACATAGAAACCGCCGCCCACAAAAAAAGGACTTGCTTCATCCGTCAGGGCCACCGCCTGCTCTGGCGAAAGCGAATAGCGCCCACTCGCAGTGTCATAGTCGACATATCCGCTCGCTGCCTGGTTGATTAACCACTCGCGAATATACCGTTCGTTTGTGGAAGTCTTTTGGGCGAGCTCGGCAGAAGTTACCTGCGCTTCGGCTGCCATGGCTTTGTAAAGCCCGAGCTTTTGCCCGATATAGACAAGCGACGAACTCAGGGCCGCGCCAAAATCTCCTACGACCTTACCAAGAAACTCATTCATCTTGTCCTCGTTTATGGGTCGAATTTGACCAGCTGTTGCCATTGAAAAATCTCCTCCTGTTTAAGAGCGGGTTGGTTGCTGGAATTTTGCATTCAATTTGAATAGCGGCGGTGCTTCTTTATGCCAAATCGACCTTTCAAGTCAAGATCGCCCCGATGGTCCTCAGGGGAATCTAAAGCCGGCAAGAATAGACTTTAGGCGAGACTTAGGGTGAGTCTGCTCGAGCAGGCGCGTCTACGGCTGCAGCGGTGTTGTCGCTGGGGGTGAATTCTCTGAGGTTAGATTTGTGGGGGTCTGATGCGAAGCTCTTGACGACGGGCAATCGCGCGAACGACTATTTCTTCTACTTCTTCTAATTGAAATGGCTTAGTCAGATATGCGAATGCTCCCATTGCAAGCAGTTCAGATGCTGCGTCGGCGTTGGAATTTCCGGAAATAACTATTACCGGAGTGGCGGAATGCTTCTCCTGAACGCGTTTTAGAATCTCGCGGCCACTCAAACCGGGCATTGAGATGTCCGTTAAGATTACGTCGTAGTTCTCGACCTCCAGATAGGCCAACGCTTGTTCGGCTCTATCCGCTGTATGACACTCGTAAGAGCTTGAGAGAAGCTCGTTAAGCGTATCGCGGATGTTGTTATCGTCGTCGACGATTAAGATGGTGGCCATGAATTCTCTCCTGCGTTGCCCCCGGCTCCAATCGAGTCAAGAAAGAAACCTTGGGAGGTTGGATTTAGGATTTAACATGTTGCCCCCAACGCGGCCGAGATGCAAGGGAGCTTTTGAGGGACTAAACCCCCAAATCTCAGATCTCAAATCTGACATCTGAGATAGTCTGAAATCATCTAAGACCTCAAATCTGATCGTCCCAGCCTAGTCAGCCAGCGTATCGCTGAATGAGGGGGTCAGGCTCAGCCGTTCAATAGGTGGTGCAATTGTGGGAGCCCTTTTTTCCGGAGCAGGGTCGCCGGCCGCGAGCTCGGCTTCGGCTTCAAGTATAATGTGAGTAGTTTGAAGCACCGTATCGGGATTTAGAGAGATTGATGAGATGCCCTTTTCCACAAGGAAGCGGGCGAACTCAGGATAGTCTGAGGGCGCCTGACCGCAAATTCCAATCTTCTTACCGGCTCGATGGGCTGCTTCGATAGCCAATGTCACCATTCGTTCAACTGCTCCATCGCGCTCGTCGA
This sequence comes from Pyrinomonadaceae bacterium, assembly GCA_013812905.1. Classification (GTDB taxonomy): domain Bacteria; phylum Acidobacteriota; class Blastocatellia; order Pyrinomonadales; family Pyrinomonadaceae; genus PSRF01. The sequence goes on along the minus strand of JACCSP010000138.1, from coordinate 7,872 downwards.
ACAGATGCGCCACCATTTCCGAATCGCGATCAAGACCGAGTGTTAACTGTGTCAGATCATTTGATCCAATTGAATAGCCGTCGAAGACCCGCAGGAACTCATCGGCGTAAATGACGTTGGCGGGCAGTTCGCACATCGCGTAGATCTCAAGTTCGTGCTTTCCCTGTTTCAGTCCAAACTCGGCCATCAACCCGACGACCCGTTCCGCTTCCGCGACCGTGCGGCAGAAGGGAATCATTGCCTTCACGTTCACCAGGCCCATCTCATCGCGCACGCGCTCGAGCGCCAGGCATTCCAGCTTGAAGCCTTCCCGGTAACGATCGTCGTAGTATCGCGATGCCCCGCGAAAGCCGAGCATCGGGTTCTCTTCCGTTGGTTCAAACTCCTGACCGCCGATCAACATGGCATATTCGTTTGATTTGAAATCAGACATACGGACTATCACCGGCTTTGGATAAAAAGCCGCGGCGATGCGACCGATACCTTCGGCCAAGCGACGCACAAAAAAGTCGCGTGGATCTTCTTCTCCGATGCGCCGCTCAATCTCGCGGACCACTTCAGGACTTTGCAGGCGGGGGTAATGCACCAGGGCCATCGGATGGATGCCGATGTGATTGTTTATGATGAACTCCAGACGTGCAAGTCCTACTCCGTCATTCGGGAGCGAAGCCACCGCAAAGGCATGATCCGGATCCCCTACGTTCATCATTACCTGTGTGCGGGGCCTCTGTGCGTCGCCGACGACGCGCCGATCCACGGCGAATTCAACCCGGCCTTCATAGATGTTTCCGTGCGCACCTTCCGAACACGACACAGTCACGTCGGCGCCGCTCAGTAAAATCTGAGTAGCGTTTCCGGTGCCTACAATACAAGGAAGCCCCAACTCCCGGCTGATAATTGCACTGTGACAAGTCCTGCCACCGCGGTCTGTAACAATTGCAGCGGCTCGTTTCATAATGGGCTCCCAGGCTGGATCGGTCATGGAAGTCACTAGTACATCACCTGCTTGGAACTCCGCCAGGTGATCGGGGTCGGCCAACACATGAACGCGACCGTGACTGATCTTTTCGCCTACCGCAATGCCGGAAACAAGCGGTGCATCGTGGTCGCCGGTAAGTCTGTAGGTTTCGATGTAGTTTTCGCGGTTGCTTGCGTGGACCGTTTCGGGCCGGGCTTGAAGGATGAAAAGCTCACCGGTGTATCCGTCTTTGGCCCATTCGATGTCCATCGGCGTGGCGCGGCCGGCGAGTGTTGAATAATGTTCCTCGATCATGCAAGCCCAGCGGGCGAGTTCCAAGACCTCGTAGTCGCCCAGCACGAATCGGCCACGTTGGGCCTCGACCACCTCGCGCGTGCGCGTTCCGCGTCCGTCGAGTCCGTAGACCATCTTCACTTCTTTGCCACCAAGACGACGGCTGACGATCGGCCGAGCGCCGGTTTGCAGGGTGGGTTTGAAGACAACCCACTCGTCAGGTGTGGCCATGCCCTGAACAATTGCTTCGCCCAGTCCCCACGCTCCGTTAATCACTACCACATCACGGAAACCTGATTCTGTATCCAGGGTGAACATCACCCCTGAGCAAGCCTGGTCAGAGCGCACCATCGGCTGGACTCCGATCGAAAGCGCTACCTCGAAATGGTCAAAGTTGCGAGCGGCCCGGTACGAAATCGCTCGATCGGTCCAAAGCGATGCGAAACAACGGTGGCAAGCCTCAATCAGCCGATCTTCTCCCCGCACATTCAGCAGTGTGTCTTGTTGTCCGGCAAAGGAGGCATCAGGAAGATCTTCGGCGGTCGCGGAAGAGCGCACAGCTACTTCCGGCGTGCGGCCGAGGCGTTGGCACAGGCTTCGGTAGGCGCCAAGGATCGCCTGCTCCACCTCTCTGGGTAAGGGCGTGTCGAGCATTAATGCGCGGGCTTCGCGACCGGCATCGTTAAGCGCCCGGATATCGTTGTGGTCGAGCCCGCTCATCAATTCGCGCAGCCGTTCACCGAGTCCAGCCGTTTTGAGTAGCAACCGGTAAGATTCGCTGGTGGTGGCAAAGCCATCGACGGCGCGGACACCGCGCGGGAGCAGCGCACGAAACAGTTCGCCCAGGCTGGCACACTTGCCGCCGACGAGTTCGACGTCCCCTGCGCCAACTTCACTCAAGCCAAGCACGAGAGGTTTGGAAGATTTCATCTGAGTGGTCTCCGTGACAAGTTCCCGAACGTGTTGCCGGCGGTCTGCCTCCGAGTGTATCCGAACGAGCGCATTGCCGTCGATGCCCATCACAACATGCAGGAACCAAATTGCTTTTATCTAGAGAACAGTGCGAATACAACCCGTGTTTCAGGCATCAGCGCCGGAGGCCTGGAAGAAGGTAGCCATGGCAAGAGCGTGGGCGCGCCGCCCCTGGGCTATGTCAATAGTACGCCTCGCCCTATCTAACGGCCCTGATTGAGTTGGCTGCAAATCTTTGGTATTGCTTTATCAGCAACACAATAAAGGAGCACTCCCAAACCTTTGCCCAGCTACAAATTCGCGGAGCCCTCTGTTAGTATGAGTTGCACCTCTTTATCTGTGAACGGCGGCAATCTTCACCGTTTCGCAGCCAATTCCGGAATCAGGAGAGATAGAAATGGGCCATGAGCTAAAGACGGAGCGCGAGCTGTCTCTGGATTTCTTGCGAGTATGCGAGGCAGCTGCGATTTCTTCAGCACGCACCATGGGCCAGGGCGATCGCAAGTATTCAGATCACGTCGCGGTCGAGGCCATGCGCGAGGTTATGGACACAGTACCCATGCGCGGGCGTATCGTGATCGGTGAGGGGGAGCGCGATGAAGCCCCCATGCTTTACATCGGCGAAGAAGTCGGCGGTGGTTTTGGCGTAGGCGAAGAACTGGCGGAGTCTTGCCCTGAAGTAGACATTGCTGTGGATCCACTTGAAGGGACGAACCTTTGTGCTCTGGGCGCCAACAACGCCATTGCCGTGCTGGCCGCTGCCGAGCGCGGCGGTTTGCTCAATGCGCCTGATATCTACATGGACAAGATTGTAGTTGGGCCTTCCTCACGTGGAGTCATCGATCTTGATGCTCCCGTGAAAGATAATCTGAAGAATATTGCCCGCCGACTGGGCCGCGATGTCGAGGATCTGACTGTTATTGTTCTTGACCGTACGCGCCACAAGAAATTGATCGCCGATGTGCGCGAAGCAGGGGCCCGGATACGTTTAATTGGAGATGGCGATCTTTCGGCGGGTATCTCGGCGGCGGTTGCCGGGACAAATATTCATGCCCTAATCGGCATCGGAGGTGCACCTGAGGGAGTGATTACCGCAGCCGCCATGAAGTGTCTGAACGGAGAGATTCAGGCAAGACTTGTGTTTGATCCCGACCGGCTGGACGTAGACAAGAACAAGGTTCCGGCGAAGGAGCTCGTGCTCGAACGTCTGCAATCAATGGGAATCAAAGATCCGAATAAAATTTACGACACCAATGACCTGGCGCCCGGCAAAAAAATAATATTCGCGGCCACAGGCGTGACTGACGGCGCTTTGCTCAAGGGCGTGAGATTTTTTGGAGCAGGGAAACGAACTCACTCTGTAGTGATGACAACCGAGTCGCGGCACATCCGATTTGTTGACACGCTGCACATTGAAGGTGGGCCGGACACGGTCATTAGATTCTAAGTTGCCAATCGGCAATTGCCAATTTGACGGAAGGGCGTAAGCAAGTTCGCTCGGCGGTGACGAGCGGTTGAATGACTTGAGTAAATCGGAATCGGCAATCATAATATGTTCCCTCCCAATCAATATGTTCCGCAGTGCGTGACTGACCGGCGCCCGTTGCTAATGTGGTTGTTCGTTGCAGGCGGCGCTTTACTCTTCAGCGTGCTGCTCATCGCCGCTCCGCTCGCCCAGGCTAACGGGTCACAGTGGTTCTCGTTCGCGGTCTACGAAGCGTTCAGCCATCTCTGCCATCAAACGGCCGAGCGTTCGTTCTTTATCGCCGGTCATCCGTTCGCGGTCTGTACTCGTTGCACGGGTCTCTACGCCGGCTTTGCAGTGGCTGTAGCCCTCTATCCGCTGCTGACGTCCCTGAAACGCACCTACACGCCTGAAAGGAAGTGGCTCTTTATTGCCGCTGCACCACTGGCGATCGACTTTGCCGTGGGCTTCCTTGGGATCTGGCAGAACACCCACTTCTCGCGGTTTTCAACCGGCGCGATTCTCGGAGCAGCAACCGTCTTTTTCGTGATGCCCGGCCTGGTACAGTTGAGTCTATACCCGCGACTTCTCGCTCCCAGATTGGTAAAGCAGAGCGAACACAAGGCTTACTACTCCCCCACAACCTGGGAACAACAACTCACCGCTACACCAAGCGACTACAGCGAGCCTCTTCGTCGTATTTAATATATGATCCACGAAACTACGAACCAACACGAAATCTTGTTCGTGTCATTTCGTGAGACTTCGCGGATCGTCTGTCCATGGGTACTGGGTACTGGTTCAGTTTCGCCAAGACGCCCAATGCAATCGTCGATACGGCTTCGCCGCCCGATGTAAGGAAGCGGCTACGCCCTCCGTCAAAGTCGCTCTTCATGAGAGTGGGGCTACGCCCAGGGGCATAGCCCCAAAAAATCAAAAGTCAGCTGACGGCGGGCATAGAGCGGGGTCCCCGCGCGGGCAGCCCGCGTGGGGTGCTTGTCCACCGCCTCACATCAGGCGGCATAGCCGTAGCGACGACCGAAAGCCCGTTCGCATCGCCAATTGCGAAACTGAAACCCTACCTGTCCACCTCCCGATTTCTAACAAAGGGGCCGATGGGTTAGAATCTTCTACCCCCGGCGAGCCCAAGCAGGCGCTACGTGAGACCTTCAGTTACTTGAGCAATTCATAATGTTGTTTTCCTTTTTTCAGGCTCCAACCACGCCATCACTGACCGGTGATCTCTGCAACGACTTTCCCGGTTATTGTGACGCAATCACCAAGACAGCCGGCAATATAAGTCCCCTCTATCGACTCGATGCGTTTGACTGGACCATTCTTATTCTTTATTTCGCTATCCTAACGGTGCTGGCGATATACGGAGGTTACCGCGTCAAGCAGGTCATCGACTTCTGGCGCTACCGGAAGTTTACACCCGTGCCCAAGGGCAAATTTGCTGAAGAAGATCTGCCGGTCATTACCGTGCAGCTTCCGCTCTTCAATGAGATGTATGTTGTGGAACGACTCGTAAACGCTGTTACGGAGATCGACTACCCGAGAAATAAGTTTGAGATACAAGTGCTCGATGATTCAACGGATGAGACCGTGAAGCTGGCGGAGGCGACGGTCGCAAGATATGCGCAGCAGGGTTTCGACATAAGCTACCTGCATCGCTCAGACCGAACCGGATTTAAAGCCGGCGCCCTGGAACAGGGACTTAAAGTAGCTAAGGGTGAACTATTAGCGATCTTCGATGCCGATTTCGTACCAAAGCCAGATTGCTTGCGAAAGCTCGTCGACTTCTTTACAGATCCGATGGTGGGCTGCGCCCAGATGCGCTGGTCTCATATTAACGGCGATTACAATTTGCTGACTCGGCTGCAGACCATCATGCTTGATGGTCATTTTGTTGTCGAGCAGACCACTCGCAATCGTACTGGAGGCTTCTTCAATTTCAACGGGACTGCCGGCATCTGGCGGCGGCGCGCAATTGTCTTGAGCGGCGGCTGGCAACACGACACGTTGACCGAAGATACGGACCTCAGCTTTCGCGCACAGTTGATGGGATGGAAATTTGTTTACCTGCTTGATGAAGAAGCGCCCGCCGAGATTCCGGTTGAGATCAATGCTTTCAAGGCTCAGCAGCGCCGTTGGGCCAAAGGCGTAATGCAAGTCGGGATCAAACTCTATCCGCGGATCTGGCGCGCGCCGCTGCCGTTCCGAGTCAAACTCGAGATGTTCTTCCGCTTGACCGGAAACATCAGCTACCCGTTGATGATCGTGGCCAGTTTTCTGCAGTTTCCGCTGCTGCTCGTCCGTTATAATCAGCCGTTTTACCACCTGATGATTCTTGATCTACCCCTGCTGTTTTTTTCATCGATCTCTGTCTTCCTGTTTTATGGGACCGCAGTTTGGTATCTCGATGAGCGACGCGCACCACGAATGTTGCACCTGCCGCTGGTTATGGGACTCGGCATTGGGCTGGCCTTCTCGAACGCGCGGGCGGTCATGGAGGCCCTGTTGGGAATCAAGTCAGACTTTGTTCGAACTCCGAAGTACAGTGTGGAACGGACGAGCGACGAAACCTGGAAGGCCAAAAAGTACAAACGCAAGCGAGGATTGTTGCCCTTGCTCGAGTTGGGCTTCTCAGTCTATTTCCTGCTTGCGATTATTTACGCCGCGCGTCTGCACATGTGGGGAACGATCCCGTTCCTTTCACTTTTCTTCTTCGGCTTTGGCTATATGGGCGTGATGAGCATTCTCCAGACAACCAGCGGCAAGCGCCTGCTATCTCTCTGGCGTCCAATCGCAGTCGATCGACGCACATAAACTCACCGGCCGTATTCCTGCGGAAGGATTTTTTCTTTAGGTTTCTTGCTTTAGTTTGGGCTCTGCACTAGTATCTCCGCGCGCAGACCGCATTCTCTGTAATCATGCATGATTTCGGGTGGGAAAAGCTGTTCGATGTTTCCCAGCGCTTCCCGCAAGCCGTAATCTTCCCAAATAACTCTAGTTCTGGAACGAGGAGAATATGTTCAAGAAAGCAACCCCCCTGCTCAGATTCTGTTTGCTAGCCCTTTTTATTTTGACCGCATCAGCCGGCGTTCTCGGCCAATCCCAGGCAACGACGGGAAATATCGAAGGCCGCGTAATTGATCCCAACGGCGCGGTCCTGCCGGGAGTGATAATCACGGCTCGGAACCAAAATACTGGGCTTGCGAAGGCTGTCACAGCAGACGATGAAGGAAATTACCGCATTATTGTTTTACCGCCGGGTAGATACAAAGTGACGGCGAGCGGCGCGCAAGGCTTCGCCGAAGCCTCCTTCGAAAACGTCGAAGTCACAGTCGGCGTACAGACCCCGCTTTCTATTCAATTGAGCGTCGCCGGTACGGCGACGATGGTGGATGTTGGGGCCGAAGGCCAGATCGTCGAAACCACGCGCAGCTCAGTCTCTTCGACTGTGAATGAGCGCGCCATTCAAAACCTTCCGGTTAACGGCCGCAACTTTTTAGACTTTGCCACTCTGACTCCCGGCGTAGTGCGCGATCCTACTCGCGGAGGAGATTTGGCCGTCGGCGGTCAAAAGGGAACCCTCAACAGCCTGCAAGTTGACGGAGCCGATAACAATAATACTTTCTTCGGCCAATCGTTTGGCCGCACCGGCACACGCCCGCCTTACCAATTCTCCGAAGAATCAGTGCAAGAATTCCAGGTGAATCAGAATGGTTTCTCGGCCGAGTTCGGACGGGCAGGGGGCGCAGTTATTAACGTAGTCACAAAATCAGGCACGAATGAGTGGCATGGAAGTGCGTTTGAGTACTTCCGTGATGAGTCCTTAAACTCCAACACTCCTATTTTGACCGCACGCCAAGCAAAGCGGCCAAAGTCGCAGATTAACCAGTTTGGCGGCACGCTTGGCGGACCTTTCAAGCGGGATCGTGCTTTCTTTTTCTTTGCTTATGACGGACAGCGGTCAAACATTCCGAATGTAGTCGACCCACCAAACTTCTTTGCCCAGCCTGCTAATATCCGGGCGCTGTTGGGTCCAAAGATCAACACGTACCAGATCGGCCGCAATCAGGACGTGTACATGCTAAAAACGGACATCCGACTAAATGACTCCAACCACCTGACCATTCGTTTCAATCAGCAGAATTTCACGGGCAATAACAATGAAAAC
>JACCSP010000015.1 GCA_013812905.1 Pyrinomonadaceae bacterium | reverse complement strand
TACCCCAGCCTTGTTTGCTGAGTTTGGGGACGGGCAGTGCTAAATTTTCTATCAAGCGCTCTAATGCTCGCTTATCATCACGCCGCGTAAGCTCGACTGCCTGCGTGCTTCGCGCTTGTGTAAACGGGTCGCTGAAGGGATGGAACCTTGGCCCATCGTAATTGATCGTCTTTGCGATCATCGAGTACGAGTTCAAAGTCTCGTACATGTATTGCGACCCTTTAGTTTTGTGAATCATGACAGAAACTCTCCGTCAACGCTATATTTTTGGTTGCGGCCCGAACGGGCTGCGTCATGCGATTTTCGTGGATCGTTCTCTTCTCACCTTCGATACGATCCCCTAAATGACACGAACCAACAACTGACAACTGACAACTGACACTGACCTTAAATGAGTACTACGACCCAAACAACCTCCGGTTTAAGTAGCGCGCTGCAGCGAGTGACGGAAACAAAGGAGTTCGAACAACTCGCTATCGAAATCGAACGCGGCACACGCGTGATATCAGTCAGTGGGCTGGTAGCCGGTTCAGCACGCGCGTTGGCCCTGGCCGCCCTGCAGCGTCAAACCGGGAAGCTCTTCGCTGTCGTCACGCAATCAAATCGTGATCTCGAGCCCTTAGAGCGGGATCTGCGTTTCTGGTACTGCGCGCTGAGCGGGAAAACCGATTGCGACAATGACGTACTGCTTCTACCGGCCTCCGAAAGCGACCCCTATTCCGGTTCATCACCGCACGCAGAAACTCTGGAACAGCGCGCGCTGACTCTCTGGCGCCTGGCTCGCAACTCCCATGACTTCGTGCTTCTGACGGCTCGCGCGCTGGCCCGCAAGACGGTGGGCCCCGCCGATATTGCGCGGACGGGAGCATTGCTTAAACGCGAGGAAGACCACTCCCGTGGTCCCCAAGCGGGTAGCCCGCTTGGGGTGGTTGATCCGGAGGAACTGGTCGAAAAGCTCCTGGCTTCGGGTTACCTGCGTGAAGATCCGGTCGGCGCAATCGGTGAATTTTCAATCCGCGGCGGCATTCTGGATGTGTGGTCGCCGGGGCTCGGCTCACCGGTTCGCATAGAGTTCTTTGGCGACACGGTGGAGTCAATTCGCGAATTCGATCCCGAAACGCAGCTCTCAAGGACTCAGTTATCGCAAATCGAAATTGCTCCGATGCGTGAACTGACGGTCACCAACCGCGACTTTCGCGAATGGACGCAAGCCGCACGTGAGCGCTGGTCCGACCCACGCTATGCGCGCTCGCTTCGCGATCGAACTGTGTTTGCCGATGAAGGCGAAGCATTTACGGGTTGGGAGTGGTTAATGCCCCTGGTGCGGGAACGCAATTCGACCGTTTTTGATTACCTCAACGATGCTTTACTGGTAATCGATGAGCCCTCGGGAATTGAGTCTTACCTCAGTGAAGTCTACCAATCGCTCGCTGATCGTTTCGGTGAAACTGAGGCTGCAGACGATCTGGCCCTCGCTCCTGAAGAGCTATATCTGACGGCGGAAGAGTTACAGGCGCGGATTCACCAAAGACCTCGCGTTGAGCTGCGCACGCTGGGCCGGGCTGCCGCAGAACCTGATGAACGGCTGGCTTTGGAGGCCGAATCCCCAAAAGTTCAACTGGGTCGTTCGCGCACGAAACGTCACCCGATGTTTCTCTTTCCCGCGGTCGCACAGGGGCCGGAAGTGGAATGGAAAACGCAGTCGGTGATGCGTTACCACGGACGGATGGCCGATCTGGCGGCCGATGTTTCACGAGGACGCGAGAGTGGGACGACGACGGTTTTTGTGATGCCGAGTCTCGGGGTGGCCGAACGCATTGTCGACATTCTGGGTGAATATCAGCTTGAGGCCGGGCTCGGTTTGGTCGGTGAAAATGGCCAGGCCGGGGCGGCTGAAACAATCGCCACGGTAGGGCGGCTTAGTGCAGGTTTTGAAATGCCAGGCTCGCGTCTGCTGATTCATGTGGAGGGCGATCTGTTTGACGAGGCTGGTGAGCAGGCGCTTGAGCGTCGCGGAGTCTCTGCAGACGGTAGAAGGTCGAAGGCCGACAGCAGAAAACGAAAATCAAAGACGTCGGCTTTTCTTTCCGACTTTCGCGATCTGAAGGTTGGCGACTTCGTGGTGCACATCGACCACGGTATCTCACGCTTTGGCGGCTTGCAGATCCTCGATCTGGGCCCGCGCAGCGGAGAGTTTATGCTGCTCTACTACGCCGAGGATGCCAAGCTCTACCTCCCGGTGGAGCGACTGGACCTTGTACAAAGATATTCGAGCGCCGAAGGGCACCAGCCCACCCTCGACCGGCTTGGAGGTCTGGGGTGGCAAAAGACGAAAGCCAAAGCGAAGCGCGCCATGCGCGACATGGCTGACGAACTGCTGCGACTCTACGCCGAGCGGAAACTGGTGGGCGGTTACGCGTTTGCGGCAGACACACCATGGCAAAGAGAGTTTGAAGATGGATTTGAATATGTGCTAACTCCGGATCAGGAAACAGCGATTGAAGATGTGAAGCGAGATATGGAAGAGCCTACGCCAATGGACCGTCTCTTGTGCGGCGATGTGGGCTACGGCAAAACTGAAGTTGCCATGCGCGCAGCATTCAAGTCGGTGATGGAAGGAAAGCAAACAGCCATACTGACGCCGACCACGGTGCTGGCTTATCAACACTTCGATACGTTGCGCAGCCGCTTCGCACCGTTCCCGGTGAAGGTTGAGCTGCTATCACGTTTCCGTTCTGCGAGGGAACAGAAAGAAATCGTAAAGCGTGTGAAATCGGGGGAGATTGATGTAATCATTGGCACGCATCGGATCCTTTCAAAGGATGTCCGGTTCAAGGAGTTGGGTCTCGTGGTGGTGGATGAGGAGCAGCGATTTGGCGTCGCCCACAAAGAGAAGCTCAAGCAACTGAAGAAACGCGTGGACGTATTAACCCTTTCTGCGACCCCAATCCCGCGCACCTTAAACATGTCTCTAACAGGTCTGAGGGATATGTCGCTGATTGAGACGCCACCGCGTGATCGGCTGGCAATCCAGACTCAGGTGGTTCAATTTTCTGAGAACGTCATAAAGTCCGCCATCGAGCTGGAACTTGGCCGCAGTGGCCAGGTCTTTTTTATCCACAACCGCGTGGAGACAATCGAAACGATTGCGGGGCTCGTGAAACGCCTGGTACCGCAGGCTCGAATTGCAATAGGCCACGGCCAGATGAATGAGAAGGAAATGGAGCGAGTAATGCTCGATTTCATTGAGTATAAATATGATGTTCTGGTGGCAACCACTATCATTGAAAACGGAATAGACATCCCCCGTGCCAACACGATCATCATAAACCGCGCCGACGCTTACGGTCTTTCTCAGCTTTATCAACTGCGCGGCCGTGTAGGGCGGTCAAATCGCAGAGCTTACGCCTATCTTCTAATTCCAGGCGAACAGGAGCTTTCGCCGATCGCTAGACGCCGTCTTGCGGCTATTCGGGAATTCTCGGATTTGGGAGCCGGGTTCCGCATCGCCGCTCTGGACTTGGAGTTGCGCGGCGCCGGGAACTTTCTGGGTGGACAGCAGTCAGGCCACATGGACGCCCTGGGGTTCGATCTATACACGCAGATGCTCGAGCGCACGGTAGCCGAACTTCGCGGCGAGCAGGTTGATGACGAGACGAGCGTTTCCCTCAACCTCGGGGTTAATGTTGCCATTCCCGATGATTATATTCAGGACATGGGCCAGAGGCTTAGAACCTATAAGAGAGTTTCCTCGGCACGCGACGAAGGAACCTTGTCTGACATTCACCGAGAGACTGAAGATCGTTACGGACGATTACCTCCGCAAGTGGAAGAACTCTTCGCTTACGCCCGTTTGCGACGGCTGGCGGAAGAAGTTGGAGTGATTTCAATAGACAAAACAGCCGACGGGATGGCGATAAAATTTGGCGAGAAAGCGCGCATCTCACCCGAGAAGTTGGGTGTTTTAGTGAGCACTAGAGAGAGCGCGACTTTCACCCCGAGCGGCGTGTTACGCATGCACCTGAGCGATGAAGAATCTGACGGCGTGCTTCGTGTAGCACGCGAGGCATTGCTGGAACTTAGGGTTGAAGACTAGAATGCGCACTTGTCAGTTGTCCGTAGTCAGTAGTCAGTGACTGATTATCCTACAACTTAGCACCATTACACGAACAACTGACCACTGACCACTGACCAATAACAACTGACCACTGACCAACAACCAATTTAATACCAGGAGTAATGTTGTGAAATCCAGATTCATATCGCTTACATTTGTGACGCTTATGCTGTTTGCGCTGCTCTCTTTAGTTTCATCGGCCGCCTTGGCGCAGGAGGGTGAACTCAAAGTCGTCGATGAAGTGATTGCCCAGGTGAACGAGGATGTGATTACGCTATCGATGGTGAGGCGCGAAACCAAACAGCGCATCGAAGCGCTTAAGCAGGGTGGCATGCCTGAGCAACAGGCCACCGATGAAGTTACCAAGCACCAGGCTGAGTTGATCGCCACGCTCATTAACGAGCAGCTCCTGATGCAAAAGGGCAAGGAACTCGATCTGGCGAGCGAGGTCGAAGCGGAAGTTAACCGGCGCATGCTGGATGTTGCGAAAGAGCAGGGCATCACCAGCATCGAGAAACTGGACGAAGCGATGAAAGGAAGCGGGATGGATCCCGTGGCCACACGTCAGACTCTGCGTACTGAGATCATGAAGCAGGCAGTAATTCAGCAGGAAGTAGACCGCAAGGTCTTTTTCGGTCTGCCGTTGGATGAACTGAAGAAATACTTTGAAGCTAACCGCGCCAAATTCACTAAACCGGAGAGCGTCGTTCTCTCGGAGATATTTCTCAGTTATGCCGGTAAGAATGAAGCCGACGTAAGGGCTCGGGCGTTGGAATTGGTTACACAGTTACGATCTGGAGCCGACTTTGCGGCGCTCGCTGCAGCTAACTCAGAACGCGAGCTGAATGGCGTGCGGGTTGCGCCACAGAACAAGGGCAAGGTGGGTCGTTTTGAAATGCCTAATCTTCGCGAGGAGATTGCCAAGCAAATCAAAGGTGTGAAAGTGGGCGGCGTTAGCGATCCCCTCAGGATTAATGATGGCTTTCAGATCCTGCGCGTTGATGAGCGCACCGAAGCGAGCAGTACGGCAGTCTTCAATGAAAACCAGGTGCGCGAGGCGATTACGATGGAACGCTCGCCTAAGGAGCGCGAGTTGTACCTACGCAATCTGCTTAACGACGCATACGTCAAGATTTCCGACAGTTACCGTGCATCTGTCGAGCCACTGCTGAAGCTCAACACCGCCGCTGCGGCCAAGTCTGATGACTCGTCCACCTCCGGCACGAACTCCGAGAAGAACAAGAATAAGAAGCCCTGATCATTTTCCATTTCTCAGTTGACATTTTTCATTTACCATCGGAAGCCCGCGGAGCGTGGCGAAAGGTGCGCCTGAGAGCGCGTGAGGTCAGAGAGGTGCAAGTCCTCTCCAGGTATACGCTCTCCGGCCTGTAACCAAATGCAACTGCGTCGCCAAGAGGCGGGGTGGGAGGCAGCAGGAGGTGAACGACCAGTCCGTAGGATAACGAACTCGATTCGGCCTGGTATCCCGGACGAGCCTGCCTTTCGATGGCTAAGTAGGCTCCGGAAACGGGGCAGCAGTCGCGCTAAGGGGTAGCGTGTCAAAGCGGCGACAGTGGGGGCCAGGTGGTTGGAGACGGAATGGTCAGGAAGGCCAC
>JACCSP010000308.1 GCA_013812905.1 Pyrinomonadaceae bacterium | reverse complement strand
GACTGGTACCCCACCCTTTGACAGACTGATGTCCGGGTTGTCATACGTCACCGCCAGCCCTTGAGCCCGGAGATAGGGCTGTGAGTACAGCAGTGGATCGGGACGGACGAACGCCGGATGATCGAGTTGCAGACATTCGAGCGGTGTCTTTGGCGGATGTAAGCATTTTTTCCGGCACAGCTCACATAACAATTTCACAAACTGACACAGCGCGACCACCCAGCCGTAGATAATCACGCGCAAGAGTGAAGCTAATCGTGACCAGAACATTGTGGACTCCTTTGAAGGCTGAGGAATTGGAGTAATGAAACCTAAGACTTGCTTGCCACCTAGTCCTAGACAGTCCTCGACTCGAGATTCACGACATCACGGTTTCAGATGCTTTGCCCAACCGGCTCGAGAAGCGGCGATACGATTCCTGGCTGGATCAAAGCGAGTTTGCTGAGGCGGAGGCTCAGGATTCAGCCGCTCAATGATAATGCGCGGACAATATTCCCGCTGGCCAGAAAAAGTCAATACTTCGAAAACATACTTCGAAGAGGCTTGGTGCGTCCGTCGCAAAACTGCGTTTACAAGCTGTTGCTGGTTCTTTCTTAGAACAGCATGAAGAGTCGATGAGTGACGACGGAAAATACGACTAGCTAAGTGAGTCGAGCGAGGAGAAAATCGGCGCAAACGGTTTTCAATTCGGCTGGTTGACATAAAGACCACGCGGGATGTGGGAATGCTTCGACGTTGATAGCAGGAAGGGACTAGCTGTCGAAGTAACGGAATATTTCCGAATTCTGGACGGGAAGATCACAATGCTGTCGATCCGGAGTTTGCGAAGCTGCTTTGGATCTCCGAGCAAGACTTGAGTTGCTGGCGTCCCGTACGGGAGTCGAACCCGTGTCGCCGCCGTGAAAGAGAAGCGATTCACTGTAATTCATCGGAACTTCGCGGCATGATAGCACTCTACCGCACTTGAAGGACTCACGGGAACGCTTATTGGACTCTTAATGGACGCGTCGTGGGACGTTGCCGACGCATCAAGGGTGACAGGTCACTGGGGAAAATCCATGCGCGCAACGAGCTGGGCGAAGCGTGCGTCAGAGCGCAAGCCATCCCAGCGCGGATCGCGCTTAAGCCAGACAAGCCAGTGAGAGCGCTCGTCAAAGGCTTTGTTCAACCAGACAAATGTCTGGTCCTTCTGACCGAGACCTGCGTACACCAACGCGACTCCGTATGAGGTAACAAACCTTTTCTTCGACAATTCATCAAGGGCCTCGAGCACCTTCAGGGCTTCTGCCTTCCGGCCGGTTACGCCGTTGATAAAACCAACCGCAGCAAGCGAAACGGCCCAACCGTGAAATGCATCTTCGACCTGCTGGAACTCACCTAGTGCATCGTTATATTTCCCGATCTGTTGGTAGCTTCGTCCCAACCAGAGATGTGCGAGAGGAAAGTCTTTCTTCATCTCTAACACACTTTGCAGTTGCTTGATCGCCTCGTCATATTGCCGGTTGTAGTAAAGGTGAAAGCCGATGTCAGTATTGATCGAGAGCGAAAGTGGGTCGCGCTCGCGTGCCAATTGGATTTCCCGAAAAGCTTCGTCCGGGCGACCGGAAGCCTGTAAATAAATGCTGTACCACTGATGCGCCGTAGCATATCGGTCGTTGAGTTCGATAGCACGCCGGAACTCGACTTCTGCTCCAGCCCAGTCCCAATCAAAATAGAACTTGTCGTAAGCAAGGGAAGCATGTGCTTCGGCGAGCGAAGGATCGAGCTCCAGGGCCTTCAGGGCGTAGTTCTTTGCCGGCGGAAAAGCTTGAGTGGGAGATATATAACTTAAGTAGCCTAGGGTGGTATAGGAGTCGGCAAGACCCGAAAAAGCCAAAGCGAAGTTCGGATCGATTTCCGTCGCACGGTGAAATGCAACGATGCTCTTCTGCAATCCCTCTTCTGTTCTATGGTTCCAAAAATATCGGCCCTGAAGATACGCTCGATATGCGTCAGAGTTCTCAGTGACATGAACGAACAACCGCTGTTCTTCATCACTGTTTAATGGCAATCCAATAGCTCTTACGAGGTCCCGCGAGATTCTTGTTTGCAACGAGACCAGGTCAGACACTTTGCCGTGGTACTGAGAGCCCCAGACTCGTGAGTTGTTCGCCACGTTGATGAGGTCGACTTGAATATCCAGCGTCTCACCATGACTTACGACCTTGCCCAAAACCAATCCTTGTACACCCAGCTCTCCGCCCATCCTTTGCGGCTCAAGAGGTTGCCGCTTGTAGCGGAAAGTGCTGGTCCTCGGCGCAACGCGTAACTTTGGCAATTGGGCCAGACCGTTGATAGTAGCTTCACTCAGACCGTCGGCCAGGTATTCGTCAGAGGCGTCGGCTGTCGTAAAGGGGAGCACTGCAAGCGAATCGAATTGGACCGCCGGGTGCTTTGCGTTCATTCGCCAAAAAAGAAAGGCACCGACCACAATCACCAAGAACGCCGCTACGGTTAGAACGATTCTTCGACGAGACGCAAGGCGCGACGGTCCCTCCAGTGTCACTTCCGAAGAAGTTGCCGCGTCTTGATGAGCAACAGACTCGTCAATCTCCGCGACGATCTTCAACCGGCGCTTGAAAACGATTTCCGCGGTGTCGTTTCCCACCCGCTTGACCGGAGCGATAAATCGATAGCCGCGTTTCGGCACCGTCTCGATGAACCTCGCAGCCGTCTGATCACCGCCCAGCGCCTTCCGCAAAGCAGAAATGTTTACGCTGAGGCTTACTTCCTCGACAAACGAGTCGGGCCACACCTGCTGTAAGAGCTCATCCTTTCCGACGAGATGTCCGGAGTTCCGCACCAGCACTACCAGCAGATCGAAAGTCTTCGGAGTGACGGCGACTGGTTGGCCATCGCGCAAAAGCAATCGCTCGTCAGGAGCGAGCATGTATTGATCAAAAACGAAGATATTGGAGTCGCTCATACGAATCTTTAGGAGATTTGCAGGAGTAATTTAAGTGATTTCCAAAGACTTTCCTTCTCAACAAACCTAAGCTGCACGGCAAAACCAGACGGTTTTTCCGACGCTGGCGAAGGTCAGGTGGCGGTGTAGTTGGATTCTATGCATCAGTCGATCTGAAAGCAAGAATTCGGCTTAATCAGGTCAGTCCAGCTGGAAACTTCAGTGTTGCTCTGTGTCTCTGTTGGGCTCAATCGCCCAAAAGGAAACACGGAGCTTGCCCATGAAAAGACATACTGAAGATCTGGCCCTGACAAGCAAAGGAGAACAAAAATGAAGAAACTCACTGTGTATTCTCTGGCGATGCTGTTCATCATGGCTTCGGTAGTACCGGTTCCAGCGCTGGGGCGCGTACTCAGACTTCCACTAGACGAAGGTGCCCACCGGCTGATCACGCCACTGGGTGACATAGCTTTCGAAGTGGTGGGGCAAGTCAGCAACCTATCGCCCACCGTGTCCAAACAGTATGGCTATCTAAGTTTGATCAATGGTCTGAGCGCCGGTCAAATCTTTACTACCGCGGATCCGACGCTCCAGAACGAGACCAGCGCGCTGTTTACATTCTTTACCGATGCCATCACTGAGCGAGTCATTAGCGATGGGCGTTTGCGAGTAGTGAATCGCACCGGCACGACGACCATCTATTTTGACGATTTTCCTGACGGGACTTTCGCCAACCGCGATTCGTTCGCGGATGGCATTCCAATCCTGACAATGAATTATCGGCAGCAAGTAATCCTTGATACTGGTGATGGAACGTTCACCGTCGTGAACCTCTTAACGGTTACGTCTCGACAATCCTTTGAGCTTGGTGGCGAGAGATTCCGCCTCGGAAAGGTCAGAGATCAGTTTCGCCAGTTTTACAGCGGCGCGCCTCCAACCGGGACGCCGGCGCTTAGTGGCGTGTTTGCTGGTTATGCGGTGGTGATTGAGCCAGCCGATCGCGAAAAGCACGAGCAGTAATAGGGTTCGAAAAGCAGCGATTGAAAGTTGACTAACGTTGGGCGGGTAAACCACCCCTGCAACCGCCGAAGCAAGGCGCGGTCGGTCACTGTAGCTTTAGAGAAATGATGGCCGCGGTTGCTATTTTGGCAAGACGTGCGATGCGGCGCAGATCATCCGTTAGGGAATGGGGTTGTTCTGCCCAACGTTAGTCCGATTCAAGATCCAATTGTTTTCACGCACTCATCTTTAGCTTCGTGCTTTCTAATCCCATTTTGGCGAAGGTCAGAGGCCACACCATGATACGACGAAAGAGAACGGCCATCACCATAGAGGAAGATACTTCTGTTAAGGTCATCTGGCATCGCCCTGTAACTCGTCAGCGACTCTGGAGCGGAGTGTGGCGTTTCGTCGCTGCCCTTCGACGTCTGGCGAGTTCCATGCGCAAAGATGGCGCGAACTCGTAGCTCGAAGAGCGCCGAAACAACTGAGAAAGGAGTTGGCGTCCCGTACGGGAGTCGAACCCGTGTCGCCGCCGTGAAAGAGAAGGGAATCGGAGTAATTCAACGAAACCTGCGGCATGGATAGCACTCTACCGCACTTGAAGGATTCACGGGAACGCTTATTGGACTCTTAATGGACTCGCTTGGCGAGTGCCAAAACGTCGTAACCTGCGCTCATCAGTTTTGTTTCGCAAACGCTGGCTTCGCGGGAGGGCGGTAAAGTGTGCGAACTGCCAGCAGGAACTAAGCCAGGCGCGAGTTCTACGATGAATGCGTAACCAAGGCTGGATAGGCACACCGCGGCTTCTGGAGCGATACAAGGACCGATGTCACGATGGCATCCGGTTTTTTTTGTTGCCTTTATAAGAGTCAGTGCCGGCGCTTGAGTGGCACGATTGCGAGCTGAGGCATGGTATAATTTACGCATGTTTAGGACTTCGCGTCGCGAACAAATGAGTGTAAGAGTCATTCGTGACGGACGGCCCGGGCTTCCAGATGACAACTCGATCGGCACTTCTCCTGAGGAGCGGATTGAAGCGGTATGGACGCTGACCAGGCTTTGTCTCGCCTGGAACGAAGATTCAGCCCTTGAACCCAGACTTCAAAGAACTATTACTCGCCTTCAACGCGCACAACGTTGAATACTTAATCGTAGGCGCTCATGCTTTGGCCGCGTATGGCCACGTCCGTGCGACTAAAGACCTCGATCTTTGGGTTCGACCCGATCAAAATAACGCTCAGAGGGTGTTACAGGCGCTTCAGGACTTTGGCGCACCCTCGGGTGATCTCACCGCAGATGACTTGAGTAAGAGGGGAACCATCTTCCAGATTGGAATACCACCGTTGCGCATCGACATAATCACGCACATCGATGGCGTCGCGTTTGCGGACGCGTGGCCCGATCGTTTAGAGATCGGTTTTGGGGGCATACCTGCGTTTGTGATTTCTCGTCACCACCTGATTGCGAACAAGAAAACCGCCGCCCGCTTGCAAGACCTCGCCGATGTCGAGCAATTGGAAGCAACCAGGGACGGGACTTAATTCCCAGGCGTCCAGATTCATCGCAACTCCTCATGCTGGTGCGAGTGTGGCTCTGCAATGATGAGCGGCGCGAAACTCTGAGGTAGGGTACTTCACAGGCCCAGGCAAAAATGCTCCAACTTCCAGAATTGAATGTGACGGATTCCCGGCGGCCTGGCGCCGCGAGTGCGCAAATAAGTCTCTTCATCGTCGTCTCTTCCTTTTGTGCTTAGCCTTGACGCCTTCTGAGTCATGCGCGCGGCGTGCCTGTGCGAAGATTCACAGGGCAGTGCGTTAGGTTAATGGACTTTTCTGGACGCGCGGCGAAAATTAACGAGTGATGCAAGTCGTTGAAAATAAATGGCGTCCCGCCGACTATACGCGCGCTTGCCGCGCGCGCACCGTACTTTCATAACGGCATCGCCCCGACCGTCGAGAGCGTGGTCCGCCACTACGAGATTCACCTGGGATTCATTTTCACGGACGAGGAACGAGCCGATCTGGTTGCCTTCTTGAACGCGCTCTAAATCGCCACTGTCGTGCGCCAGCGAACCATATTGCTGTCGGCATGACGTAGCGAAAGATACAAGACCATGGTTTTAAAGTGCTGGGGTCAAAGTCGTCGCCACGTGCCAGGTGATTTTGTGCAGGCGCTGACTTTGCGGCTGGCGAACGGCGAGATCTCGTGAGTGATCGAATAAGTTGGCGTCCCGTACGGGAGTCGAACCCGTGT
>JACCSP010000305.1 GCA_013812905.1 Pyrinomonadaceae bacterium | reverse complement strand
AGCGAGTCCTGCTCGATCTTATATAGCTCCGGATCCCCAATGCCAATACTGTAGACTGCGACGTTGTTCTTCAGCGCAGCATCTATCGCATCGCGTCGCTTGATCGTGCTGCTCGTATCATCGCCGTCACTCAGAAGAATTATCGCTCGGCGCGAGTTTTCATCACCCTGCCCCAACACTTCGCTGGCGCTTTCCCATACCGAGTCCCAAATGCTGGTCCAGCATAGAGGATCTTCCTGCGCCGGCCTTTCTTCCTCGCAGTTTGGATTGTTGGCGGGAAGTTGCACTCTTAAGCTGTCGATTGCTCTGTTTAGTCTGGAAACATTCTCGGTTAGCTGCTGTTCAACTTTGGGCACGCCGGTGAATGAAATTATGGCCACCTTGTCCTTATCCGGCCTGACGACAGCGCGTATGAATGCCTTGGCAGCCTTCTTTTCTTCAGGAAGCGTGCGCTCCTGCGACTTGCTCGTATCAACCAGAATTACCAGCGTCAGGGGACGATCGGTCTCTCGCTCAAACAGACTTATTACTTGCGGAGTGTCGTTCTCGTAGATCCTTAAGTCGTCCGCTTTGAGGGTGGTAATGAAATGCCGGTCGCGATCGACCGCGGTGAAGACCGTATTGACCAGGTTGGTCTCTACGCGCACAACTTCGGGCTCGGGCTCTTCTGAAGCCGGATTGGAAGTGTTGATTCGGGAGGAAGACGGCGGTGTGTTTACACTGCGCGGGCGCCGTTGATTCGGCTCCGACCCACGCTGAGCGTTGGTGTTCGATGAATTGAAGGTCGCCAAAGCCAGGAGAGTCAGGGCGAGCAATTTTGATTTGGACATGATTCAAGTGCGCATTATGTTACACGAAGGTTTTGGGAAAGAGGTGCGCGAACGAACCGCCAAGACACTGGTTTCCGGCTTTGGGCCCCCGACAGTCAAATGGGCAGTCCCCCGATAGGGGACTGCCCAGAAGATTGCCAAGGCACACTAGTTAGTACCGACGGTTGCGCTTTCGAAGCTTGTAGGTATAGAGCGCTGACCCGCCCCCACCTGCCAAGGCGCCAATGGCCGCGCCCTTCTTACCACCGATGAGTCCACCAACGGCCGCCCCAGACCCCGCTCCAATCGCTACAGTCAGCTTGTCACGGTGCTTCTGCCAGAAGCTTCGGCCACGCGGCTGCTGCTGATTAGAGTAATACACAGGCCGCGAGTTGGAACTGCCCGCGTACCTGCGACCGGAGTTGCGGTAGACAACGCGAGCGGGTTGAGAAACAACGGCGACCGGAGCTAACGAGCGGGTGCCAGTTGCGCCACCTTCCGCCGCTCGAAATCCATCGGCGAATCCGACCTTGTACGCACCCTGCTCCTCAGATGTGTTGAACTCAGCGGGAATAAACTGATCTCCGGCAGTCTCTCCCTGCGTGGCCGTTTTATACTGGGGCGTATCCTGTGCTCCCGTCTCGGTTGCCGTCGTTGGCTGATTTTTCGAGTGCATCACGAGCGCTCCAACCGAGCCACCCACAAGAGCTGCTATCAAAGCAACCGGTAGTAATTTATTAGTCATAATCATCGCTCAAATTCTCCTTCGCGACTCAAAAGTGTCAATGCCGCTAACTAAGCTGCACGAGTAAAGGGCAAGAGGTGTTCCCCTGGTGTGATTTTCCTGGCGCTTAATCCTAAATCTGCCAAAACATTAATGATTGTTAGGTCAGATTGCGGGATATAACGAATTTGCAATCAAAGGTAATTGATTCTGAGTCGAACGCCTTAGGCGCTGTACCCGATATCGAGTTCCTTTATCCGAAATGCTCAGTCCTATCAATCTTGATATTGTAAAGGCAGTTATCAGACTCCACTGAGCAAATTCGGGTATATCCAGTAAGACAAAACGGCCAGAAACTCTCTGGCCGTGTATTCATCAAATGTGTGGTTATAATTAGGCGGCGCGTTGCGTCACCCCTAATTTGCTCTCTCGCAGTAGTTCTAGTGCTTTCTTCATCTGGACGTCCTCCGCTGCGGGCTTAGGGACACTCGGTGCAACGGTAGCTTCCGGCTTCTCATTGGGCTGCGGCGGCCGGGCAATCGGGTCGTCGTCGTTGCCCGTTAGATCCTCGGGATCGATTGCTTCAGCAAGTTCAGGTCGTTTCACTTCAACGGAAGGTGTTACACCGGAATGGGCACGATCTTCTCCGAGGAACGGCTTTCCGTTGGCGGTTGCCCATTTAACGGTGGTAAGCAGCAACCCATCGCCTCCGCGCAAGGTAAATAACTGTTGCTCTGCGCCGGCGCCGAAAGTCTTCTCACCCACAAGCTGGCTGCGATTGCGTTCAAGCAATGCAGAAGCAACTACTTCGGCAGCTCCAGCAGTTCCAGTGTCAATCAGGGCGATAATGGGGCCGGAGAAAATCGTCGCCTTGGGATCGGCGGTGAAGGTCTTCAGTGACTTCCCCTCCCGGCCAGTGGTCTGAGCTATCGTACCATCCCTGATAAACAAATTAGCGACAGCTACCGCCTCACTTATCGAGCCTCCCGCCGTACCTCGCAAATCGATCACCACTTTTTGGGCACCTTGTTTGACAAGTTCTTGCAGACGGGAGCGCGCTTCAGAGGCTTCACCCTCAGCTAGACTATTAATGCGCAGTAAACCAATCTTACCCGCTTCCATTTTCGATTCAGCGGCTGGTGCACGGAAAGAGCCGCGTTTAACAGCCAGTGTAAGCGGCCGACTATTTGCACGCAGAATCCGCAACTTCACTTCGGTGCCCGAAGGACCATTGAGTAATTGCTTCGCATCGTACAGGGAAATATCGCGTGTAGCCTTGCCGTCAATGTACTCGATAATATCTCCCACCCGAACACCAGCCTGATCGGACGGAGAACCCTTGACGGGCGCAATAACATAAAGATAAGAAGCGACTTGAGACATTTCGGCGCCAATTCCGACCTGGTTGTCCCTTCCGGTTCCGCTATACTCACGCACCTGGTCCGGAGTGAGGTAGGTCGAATAGGGATCCAAGCCGTAAGCTAAGCCACGAAGCGCGCCCGCGCGAACCTTCTCCATGTTTGGCTCATCCACATAATCATTCTGGATGTGCTGAAGAACGCTCTCAAAAATGCGTAACTGTGCATTGGGATCGTTGGCGGGTTGCTGGGCCCGAGTGGAAATCCAGCCACCTACAATTGTATAAAGAGCTAGCGTTGCTGATAAGAGAATTAGAGCAAACTTAGCGCGAAATGACATTAGTTACCTCATTGTTACATCAATTGCAAGCCCGTTCAGCTGGCCCAGAAGCATCATACCAGTCGCTGATTCAACGGTGCAAGTCAATGGACTTGCAGGATTTACCATTGGCACGTGATGCTTGAAGTAAAGTTGCAGATGCATCTCTAAACTAAGCATTAATGAATCAACCGGGCAAAATAGAAAATTTAGTTGGGCCCATTGTGGCTCTCGATCTCGGTCAAAATCGGGTCGGGGTCGCCGCTTCCGACTCGTTGCTTATTTCGATAAGTAAGCTGGCCCCGCTTACACGTACTAACTGGAAGCAGTTGCTCCGGGATGTAGTTGAACTCGTCGGCCGCTTAGACGCTAAAACGCTGGTTATTGGTTTGCCATTGTGCCTGGACGGAATCCGAGGTTCTGCGGCCCTGGAGGCAGAGTATACCGCGGGCAAGTTCGCACTATCGCTGAAAATCCCTGTGTATCTGCAGGATGAACGCTTGAGTTCTGTGGAAGCGGAAGTGGAACTTCGAGCTGCCGGCAAAACTCCCGTAGAGATACGGGATCTTGTTGATTGTCAGGCGGCTGCTATTATTCTCAGGGACTTTATTGCGGGAGGACAACCAGGGCTTTTGGTTCCTATCCCTTTGCCGGATTGCCGAGATTAAGATGTCCGATGCAGCTGAGGTCAGGTACCGCCTCGCGGTAGCGGGTGGATTCTGGCTAATCATCACTCACGCGGCGGTCACAAGTGATTCTGGCTAACGAGGACCCACCGCTACCCGCGAGGTGGTACCGACTTCATGGGACCGCGGCATGAGTGAGTCGCTACTCAGGGCCGACCCGCTACCGCGGCACCAAGCGGGATGAATTGAAATCGATTTCAACATGCATCGGAGTTAGAGTGGACCAAATCCAACAACATACAACCATGACCCGATCAACGTTGGGTCAGTAGAGATTGTGAAACGCTTCCTAATAATCCTTTCTCTAGTTCTAATCATCGCAGCGGTTGGCGTTGTAGGGTGGGGCTACAGAGAGCTTCGCACGCTGGTTCACCACGGAAGAAGCGGTCAATATATTGAGATACCCAAAGGCACGACTCCAGCCGCGGTGATTAAAAAACTCAAAGCTGCCGGAATAATCAAGCATGAACATCCCACATTGATGTATCTGAAACTCACCGGAGCGGGTCAACGCTTCAAGGCGGGGGACTATGACTTCCCCTCCCCTATCACTCCTTATGCGGTGCTGGCCAAACTTCAAACTGGCGAGCGGCGGCTCATTCGTATGACTGTGGTTGAAGGATGGACCCGGTGGGACATCGCCAACGCAATGGCCCGTATTCCCGAGTTGAAGCTTACTGATTCCAATTCAGCGTTAGAGCTCATGGACGACATAACGCTTATTCAAGATCATGACCCACGCGCAAAGAACCTCGAAGGATATTTGTTTCCTGACACCTACGAGTTTCCGCCTGACACTCGACCGGCTGAACTCATTGCGATCATGGTGAAGCGCTTCCGAGCGGTGTGGAAACCAGACTGGACAGCAAAAGCCCTTAGCCTGGGCCTGTCGCCGCAACAGATCGTTACCATCGCTTCCCTTGTCGAAACCGAAGCCAAGCTCGACATCGAACGTCCTATCATCGCTTCGGTTATTTACAACCGTCTTAAGCTCAACATGCCGCTGGGAATAGACTCAACTGTGATATACGCCTCCAAGCTTGAGGGAAAGTGGCGCAATAACGGTAAGGTTTACCAAAGCGATATCGACCGCAGGTCACCATATAACACACGCTTGAACGCGGGACTGCCTCCCGGCCCAATTGCATCTTCGGGTGAACAAGCACTAACGGCCGCAGTCAATCCCTCTCAGACTGATTACCTGTATTACGTGAGGGAGCCATCGCGAAATGATGGTGCTCATAATTTCTACAATAATGAGAATGATTTCTTCACAGGTGTGCAGTCTCTGCGACGCTGGGAAGAGCAGAGGGATTTAGAGAATAGTCGGAAGAAAGCCGAAGGGGAAATGATTAGGCCACAGATGAACACAGATACCCTCGGATCAGCAGCACCCGAAAGAAAGCAATAGAAGGCGTGCTCATATGGCAGTAACGGCATGCTTATCTCCAGGTCTTATCCGCGGCTCCCCGTGTTCATCTGTGGCAGATTTCTCTATAGCCAATAAGGTGTCCGAAGGAATTTGCGCTGAAGCCCCAACTGCGACTGCTTGAATTTACCCAAACCTTAATCTATTCTCGATGACTGGTCTTCCCCTTTAACGATCCTAAGGTTTGGACGAGGTGCGAATCATGTTTCGGCTGATAGGCGTGTTCTTCCTAATAACTCTTTCAGCTTCTGCGGCGCTCGCACAGGGCAAAGGAGTCGACAAGTCGAGCGAACGTGTGCGTGACAGCGGTAGCAAGGCGCCCGTAAGTAATGGGAGCAAGACTGACGTTGGAACTGGCCGTGGAATGGACTTTGGAAAGGGCCGCACTCCGGATGTGCCTCCGCTTCCGAACCCCTACCGGATAACTGCCCGACGCGATGTGATCCTGAAAGCCATCGAGGATGTGATGCGCAACGAAAAGCTAACAATGGATGAAACCACCTCAAAGCCAGCTGAAGGCATTATCGTGAGTCAGCCGTATACTTTTATAAAGGGGGCGGTAGTTTCACAGTCTGAGTTGAATCGATATGCTGAAGTGCCGGTTTCAGATGCCCGCGGGTGGACTCGAGGACGATATACTCTTAACGTCGAGGTCCAACCGATCGACGGTACCAGCGCGAATGTAGCCGTCAATGCCAAGATTGAGGGTAGAACCGACGGTGCCACAGGGGCTGAATGGGTTACCTTACCGAGCCTCGGAGTAGCCGAGGAAGAGTTTCTATCGGCCCTGGTCACTGCCATCACCGGCGCCCCGCCGCCTGGGCGCACACTCCGCAACCCTTAGTTTTGCCAACTTAATGTAATGCTTTAACTATGATTCTCTAAGAGATGCTGACAGACTCAACTCGCAACGAACTCATCGAAGAAAAGAGATCGACAGGCCGTACGGTGGTGGCTGTATTTTGCGCTCTCACGATAACCGCTATCTTGATTGCTGGCTATGCCTACTTGCGTAAGCGGACTGTCCAGCAACGGCTTGTCGCAGCCGCGGCCAAAACGTCCCCGATTCCGTATAGTGCAAAGGCGCCCGCCAAAGCTCACATTCTGGTGGACGAGGCTCTTCTGAGAAGGGGACAAACAATCATTGGCGGTAGAGTGAGAAACATTTCTGCGGAGCGGTTGAGCGGTCTTACAGTCGCTTTAGAACTTCGACGACGCAAGGACGGATCTCTGGAGCAAACTTCGGCGGCGGTCGAACCAGGCGATTTGGAACCGGATCAGGAAGGCCGTTATCTACTAAAGCTGCCATCGCAGCAATATATTTCAGTGCGGTTGGCTGGCTTGAAAGCCGGGTCGGATTCTGCACTGTTGGCTTATACCGTCGCGCCGGGACAGAAACGCCCGCCAGAGAGAATTGAGTCTAAATTGGTGACTATCCCCCAGTCCGGCTCACGGGGAGGTGAGTTTCTTAACTCGCCCGATAATCCTGCGCGCGTTCCTTAGCCCGCCGAGCTTATTCCACCTTCTCAGCGTCATGCTTTTTGAAACCCTCATTCTCAAGTTGTTCCTGAGAAGTCGGCGTACCCACAGTTAACGTGAAGCTTGAACCCGTGACTACAATAAACATCCTGCTGCTTCCACGATTGAAGGGAAATTGGATTTACGGACCAAGATTTGGGCACTATGATCTGTTAAGGAAGGCCCGGTACAACTCATAGCAGTTTAACGCCGTCCCAGTGTGTGATCGTTGGAATCGGAGGCTTGTGACGCACCTAGTTGACACAATGAAATCGAGGTTTCATAGCATTAACTCGAAGACTGCGAAATTGGCGTTCATAGCTTGGGTTCTGGCTGCAACAGGGTCGCCTGCGGCGGGCCAGGTCACAAGGCGCCCTATCGACCCTCCCAGGTCGATCGGTGCAGACAAGAGCTCCCCGGATTCTCCCGATAACCAGAGAGGAAACTCGATGGCGGAAGAGCTGCGGATCAAACGAGAAATCAGGACCGCTGAGAAGGATCATAAACAGAACCTTGAGAGGGCCAGGGAGGTTTCGGACCTGGGGCGGGAGCTCGCTACAACGTTTGAGAAAGATAACTCGCTTGACCCGGTAGATATTAAGAGGTTGGAGAAGCTGGAAAAGCTCGCCAAGCGCATTCGAAGTGAAGCGGGGGGGTCTGAGGATGAGGTTAGCATGGAAAAAAGGCCAACTGATCTCGTCGAAGCCATAAATTGTATGGCCAAAGTATCAGCCTCGCTTAATGAAAAGATTCAGGAAACTCCACGGCAAGTTGTTTCCGCCACGATCATCGACAAGGCTAATGTATTACTTGAACTCATCCGTATTGTTCGCAGCTTTTCCCCGAGAGTACAACCTTGACCCCCCCTCTTAAACGAATGCTCGTTTTAGCGATGCTTCGTAACATTCTCATCCTTTGTGCCCTCCTGTCCCTTTTCAATGAAGGCTCGGGTCAGCAGGACGACGATGTAGTGCGAGTCAACACCGAGCTGGTCGTTCTTAACGTCACGGTTACAAACAAGGCCGGTGAGTATGTACCGGGACTTCGCTTGCCGGACTTCAAAGTCTTTGAGGATGGCAGAGAGGTGCCCGCCGAGGTGATCGCGAATTTCGGGGTCCACGAATCGCCCTTTGCTTCGGTTGTCCTGCTGGACACTTCGGGAAGCATGGAGAGCCGTTTGTCACTCGGCCGCTCGGCCGCAATCAGATTTCTCGATGGGCTCCGCCCTGAGGATGTCGCAGCTGTCTACAAGTTCGACTACAAGATCGAGCAGCTGCAAGACTTCTCTTCGGGACGGGATCTCGCTCCGATGGCTTTCGCTATTAAAGCTCGAGGGATGACTACGCTGTATGACGCCATTCTCGAAGCAGTGGGTGCATTGACAGCGCGTCAGGAGGCGCGCAAAGCAATCGTGGTGTTGTCTGATGGAATGGATACTTACAGTAAAGCTTCGTCCTCCAAGGCCCTGGAAGCCGCCATGGCGATTGGCGCCAGCATCTACGCCGTCGACATGTCGGCCAGCGACGCCGGTGGGCCTCGCAACGTGCAAAGCGCGATGGTCCTGAAGGGCTTTGCGGAGAAGACGGGGGGGCGATTTGTGGCCACTCCAGGTGGGCCAGCCTTGCGCGACGCATTCGCCGCCATCGCCAGGGAATTAGGTCACCAGTACACGATATCTTACCGACCGGTGAATCAAGCGCGGGACGGACGATGGCGTTCTTTAGACGTCAAACTGTCCCGAGAGGATTTGTTAGTCCGCACGCGGAAAGGTTATCGCGCCCCCCAAAGGGTGATTCAGAATAAACATCAACGCCGCAAGTCTGCGGCCTACTCTTCCCCGCGCACGACTATAAGGTTGTTTTGTTAAGGGACTTGTCTTTGTGGCGTTCGAAGGCGAGTGCTATCAGTCGATCAATCACTTGTGGAAAGGGCATTCCTGACGCTTCCCACATCTTAGGATATCCGGAAACCTCGGTCAGTCCTGGCATAGTATTCAGTTCATTTACTAGCAATTTCTGGCCGTCTCGCGTCAGAAAGAAGTCCACGCGCGCAAGACCGGCGCCATCTACAGATTTAAAAACCCGGATCGCCATTCGTTGAACTCTGCTAATCATGGATTTTGATAGCGGCGCCGGAACTACGAATTTTACGTGCCCGGTGTCGGCATACTTCTCGGTGTAATCAAGAAAACGTGCGGCCTCATCGTAAACAACATACTCGCCCGGAAGACTGGCTTGAGGCTCATCGTTGCCAATAACGGCACATTCAATTTCCCGCGCGTCCAGTGCAGCTTCAACAATAATCTTCCGATCATATCGGGCAGCCAGTTCCACCGATTCCCTCAGTCCGATCTTATCCGTAGCTTTCGAAACACCTACCGAGGAACCAAGATTAGCGGGCTTTACGAAGCACGGGAATCCGATGTCGCGGGCGACTCTGCGAGTCACACTTGCAGGATTGCTACGCCACTGGGAACGCAGAAACCAAATGTACTCACCAATGGGAAGGTCTGCCTGACTGAATAGCAACTTCATTGCGACTTTGTCCATGCCGCAGGCCGAAGCCAATACGCCGCAACCGACGTAGGGAATGTTGGCCATCTCCAAAAGGCCCTGCACCGTCCCATCTTCACCGAAAGGCCCATGGAGCACGGGAAAGATGACATCTAATTGTTCGGCTGCCAGCGGGCGGTGGGTTGCTGTGAGAGAAATCAGGCCCTGATGCGAGGGATCACCGAGGATTGCCACATCGCCTCTCCCGTTTGCGGCAAAATTAGCAGGAAGGAAAGAACAGGCACTTGCGGGCAACAATTCCGCGGCGTCAGCCGGTGGCAGCCACTTCCCTTCTTTGCTGATGGCGATGGGCAGAACGTCGTATTTTTTTCGATCGATTGATTCTATGACTGCGCGAGCGGAACGGATCGAAACTTCATGTTCCCCTGATCTTCCACCGAAGATGACTCCCACGCGCAGTTTTTTTGCCAAGGTCCTGCTCCGTTACTTTAAAGAATAGTCTTCCCGAGTGCCGAAAGAATCATCTCTACACCCAGCTCGGCAGTCCTGTTGTTAACATCAAGTGTAGTGTTGATCTCCACTACCTCAAGTGACCGCATCCCACCTGCCTCCGCAATCTTCTCCATAGCGAGGTGCGACTCACGGTAGGTGAGCCCCCCACGCACGAGGGTACCCGAACCCGGAGCATCTCCGGGATCGAGTGCGTCAACGTCGAACGTCACCGCGTATCCCGCGGAAGCCCTGGAGGCGATGGCGATTGCCTCCTCCATACACACGCTCATCCCGCGCTCGTCGATTTCTCGCATGGTAAAGAAGCGCAAGCCAAGTTTGCGAATAAGCTCGCGCTCACCACCATCGATATCGCGCGCTCCAACGTGCGCACACAATTTCGGATCGAGTTTGGGAGCAAACCCAGCAATATTCGTGAGTTCCGGTGCGCCGAAACCCAACAGAGCGGCCAATGGCATTCCATGAATGTTGCCAGAGGGAGTGGTTTCAGGAATATTCATGTCAGCGTGCGCATCAAACCAGATCAACCCGATCGTTTCAGATCGCTGGCGACAGAATGAGGCCACGCCAGCAATTGAACCTATTGCTATCGAGTGATCACCGCCGAGGATGATTGGCAGCTCGCCAGCAGTCAGAGCCTTATGAACTTCGGCGGCCAATTGCTCGCAAGCCGAACTAATTTCGTTGAGATATTTTAATCTGTCATCGGGCTTAGGACGCGACTTCGGTCGCTCGACCCGCAGGTCGCCGAGGTCCTGAACTTCGTATCCAAGCTCTGAAATCCTCTCGTGCAGCCGCGCTACCCGTAAAGCCGCCGGACCCATATCAACACCGGCCATGCTGGCTCCGTAGGCCATAGGAACCCCGAGAATTCTGACTGTGCGGGCGGGGTGCAGAACCGTTGCGCCGTGCGCGAGCGAAGTCTCTGCGGTGGAAGGATTCGTCATAGTTCAAGTATAACCTTAACTGCCGAGACTGAACCCGCTCCCACCCGATTGCGACGGAAAGAATGGTTTCAGTAGTCCAGCCAAGGCCGCCAGGTTTCGCGTCTGGATGAGCAGCTCCCCGGGGCCAGTAAACTCCGCGACGATGCCCTCACCGCTCATCATACTGCGAAAGAACCCGGCTGCCGCCTTGCGCAGAGTGTATTGCGTTGTGCCTTCCCAGGCTACGAGATGGCCAGTATCGACCACATATCGCTCGCCCGCCTGTAATCGCTTACGGTGAATCGCCCCAAAGGAGGAAACCAGCAGCAAGCCCTGACCTTGCACAAGCATCACAAACAAACCCTCGCCGCCAAAGAATGATTTCGCGCCGCCCCATTTTGTATCCACAGTCAGGCTGGCATCACCCGCCAGGTAAGAAGTTGACTGGACGAAAAAAGATTGGTTGCTTAACTCGATCGCGGCTATATCTCCCGGAGTGCCAGGAGCGAATGTAACTTCCCCCGGTCCCCCGCGTGAAGTGAAGGTCGAAACGAAGGCCGACTCTCCACCAGCCGCACGTTTGATTGCGCCGAAGAGCCCGCCCTTCATCTGCGACTGTAATTCCACGTTTGCCGACATCGAAACCATTGCCCCGGCCTCGGCCTGGATGGATTGCTCCGCCTGCAGTTTGATTACCGCCAGAGAAAATGAGGGTTGATGTAGTACTTCATAATTGTAACCACGACCCTGACCTCGGGAATCCTCATCAATGTGAATTCCATGAGCGCCGGGATAGTTGGCGGGTTGCTGGGCCGACGCTGGCGCGCTGGGAGCGCCTAATCGATTACCGCACACACCGCAAAAACTTGAGCCCTCTGCCAATTGGGTGCCGCACTTGGGACAGTTCATAGAATCACTCCTCTAGATTTCTTTCTTATGATGGCGACTGCTTCCTCCGCGGTAATCGCAAAATCCAGCACGGCGATGTCTGCGTCGCTGACGGCCAGGTGCCGCTGCCAGGCCTGAACAATCGGCGGCCAACATTCGCCGAGCAGTACGAGCGGCCGGGGTCCAATCACGCGCGTTTGAATCTTGTTCCAGACGAGCGATAACTCGGTCACGGTGCCCATGCCGCCCCGAATAGCAATGAATCCGACAGAGCGCGTAATTAGCTGCTGCAATCGCTCGTAAAAGTGCCGAGTTGCGACCTTGTGCGTGAGGTAGCGATTGGGCTCATGCTTGAATTGATTCATCACAATGCCCAGGACGCGACCGCCAACTTCGTGGGCACCGCGGCTCGCGGCTTCCATCACACCCAGATAGCCACCAGTGCAGATGGTGAAGCCTGCATTGGCCAGCAACTCACCAACAAGCTGCGCCTCCACATATTCAGGATCCGGCTCACAGCATTTGGAACCGCCAAAGATGGTCACGATCCGTTCTTGAGTGTCGTCAGTCATTTGTAATGCATGGCTTTGCTTATGTCAGAACCGCGAGCGGAAGCGAGCGGTTCGATAAATCGCTGTGAGCGCATGATCACGAGCGAACCCGGCGCTACCGAGACTGTGAGAAAACACAACGGAGTGTCATGAAGTCAATACCGTAACGCGGTAGCGTCGGTTCCACGGTCCGAACCATAAATCTATGTGTCATTAGGTGGTTACCGATAGCGAGTTTAAAGCCCCGGCAGTCGAGATGCGGATTGCGGGAC
>JACCSP010000272.1 GCA_013812905.1 Pyrinomonadaceae bacterium | reverse complement strand
TTCCCGCATGAGGCGAGCAAAAATTCTGGCGACTCTTGGACCCGCATCGCGAGACCCGGCCGTAATTGAGGCATTGATCGCCTCGGGTGCAAACGGCGTCCGCATTAATATGTCCCATGGCACTCATGAGGAGAAAGCAGACGATATTCGGAGAGCCCGCGCTGCAGCGTTGAGGCTTCAACGGCCACTCTCAGTGCTGGTGGATCTTTCCGGACCAAAGATTCGTACTCGTCAACTCAAGGATGGTAAACCCGTTACGCTCGAGACGGGAGCGCTTTTCAGACTCACAACGCGGCCGGTTGTCGGCGATGCCACTCAAGTGGCAACAAACTATGCGGATCTTCCGCGGGTAGTGCAGCCGGGGTCCCGGCTTCTGCTCGACGATGGCGCGATAGCGCTCTTGGTTGAGGAAATAACTGAAACCGATGTCATTTGCCGCGTAATTAATGGTGGCGTACTGGGTGAACGCAAAGGCATTAACTTGCCTGGCATCTCTTTGCCGATCGCGTCACTAACAGAAAAGGATATTGAGGATCTCAACTGGGCAGTGGCGCAAGATGTTGATTATATCGCGCTGTCTTTCGTACGCCGGGCTGAGGATTGCGTTCAGGCTAAGAGCTTGATCAACAAGTTAGGTGGGCGCGCCCCTCTGGTAGCGAAGATCGAGAAGGCGGAGGCGATCGATCACCTGGACGACATCATTGCCGCCGCTGATGCGATCATGGTGGCGCGAGGCGATCTCGGTGTGGAAACCAGCGTCGAACTCGTTCCCGTCTATCAAAAACGCATTATTGAAAAGTCAGTCCACGCCGGAAAGATGGTGATTACTGCGACTCAAATGCTGCAATCGATGGTGACCAGCCCCCGGCCAACCCGCGCCGAGGCCTCTGATGTGGCAAACGCAGTCTGGGATGGTACCGACGCGCTTATGCTCTCTAACGAGACTGCGGCGGGTCAGTACCCCGTGCCAGCGGTTGAAACGATGTGTCGCATTATCGAATCGGCCGAGTCAGGAAAAAACTCCGAATCCACTAACGTGGCGAAGTGGGCGGGCAGACAGTCCGGGAAGGTTAGCCGGGCTCTTTGTGAAGCTGCAGCATTTGCAGCGGAGGAGATGGGGACCCGGGTGACAGCAGTTTTAACAGAGTCCGGATTGATGGCCCGCAGGCTCTCCGCCCTTCGACCTGATCAGCGGATCGTTGCGCTGACAAGCTCTCGCAATGTTCAGAATGAGCTTTCTTTGATTTGGGGAGTAGAGGCCTTGATAACCCCACCGGCCAAGTCAACCGAAGAAATGCTGAAGTCCGGCGAGAAGACTCTGCTTGACGCCGGTGCAGTGGAAAACGGCGAGATGATCGTCGTTATGGCCGGCCGGTTATCTGGTCTTGGACTTTCCAGCTCGGTCACTCTTTTCACCGTCGGGGCCGGCCTTTCAGCGAGCAGCACGTGAGCTTCAAGTTCGACATTTCCGCCGGGGAATTTTTTGAGTTAATTCGACCGGCGGTACTCGTTCTTTCCGCGCTCGCATCGATCTGGGTGCTGATCAGTGCTCGCCGTAATCGCTTTGGCAATTACATCGCAATGGGATGGGCTCTCGGAACACTTTTTTTTCCCCTAATCACGCTTCCCCTCTACCTGATCGGGCGATTGATTCGCCAGCGAAACGAGCACCTCCACGACGGAGCTGGGTCACGGAAAACATTCTCTTCTTTGCCCGCGCCGCGCTGGCGAGTAGTCATACCTCTGGCTTACGCCGGGGTCGTTCTTGCCTCAACTGGCTTCTTTCTGTATTGGGATCACCAAGGCGTTGATAGTCACCTGGCGCGGGCGGCCCAAACAAAGCTTAGTGGAAAACGAAGTGGAACAATTGCCGAATACCGCGCCGCGTTAAAGCTTGAAGACGACTCTCATACGCGGAAGTTGCTGGCAATGGAACTTGCCGAGACTGGTGACTGGACCGAGGCGTTGTTCGAACTTCGCACGGCGGAACAAGGCGGCGAAACCGATGACCTAATCCCTTTTTACATCGCGGCTTTGCTTGATTCACTGAACCTGCCAAACCAGGCCGCCCTCGAATACCAAAGGTTCCTCGAAACCAGGGTGTGCACGCAGCCCTTACCGGATGAGCGCTGTGCAAAGGCGAGTGGACGAGTGCAAGCGGCGCAGAGTGCAACTGGCAGATAGTGTCTTTGGCGGGCGGGATGCCTTTACGCTAGTTCAACGTGAGGTTTTTACGTAAGAAAGCGCTGGATTACTCCACACGTATCATCTCGCCGACAGTTTCTTTTTTTTCCTGCTCTGCAGCGATCTGCGCAGTTGTCTTCTGAGGATCCCGCCAGTTGTCGAGAATGCCAACCTGGTGAACGCATTGGAGTGTGCAGGTCGGCGCACACCACTTCTCAGTGTTGTACTCGCGATCAAAATCATCCATCGTGTACTCCTCGAGAGGGATCCCAGGGTATCCTCGCTGTTGCGAGCACCAATGGACCAGACCTTCTTCGCAAATGTACAGATAGCGTGCGCCAGCGCGGCAACGCCAGTTGTAAGGTTTGCCTTCGGCGATGCTGTCCTGAAACCAATTCAGTCGGGCGTGGTCTTTGTTGCCGACTTTCTTGACCTGCTGAAAAATGTCCTTTTCTTTTGGTGAAAGTGGTTTTAGAGTACCATCATTATCATGAATTACTCCCACCGTGGTTGAGAATCCCAGCGCCACAGCACGGCGCGCAACCGTGAGGGCATCTAAGGGATTCTTTATTCCGCCCCCGATTACAGAATTGATGTTGACGTGAAAGTCCGCATGCTCAGACAGGTAGACCAGTTTCTTATCCAGTACTCGCAGGCTCTTTCGAGAAACCTCATCCGGATCGACGTTGTCGATACTGATCTGAAGATACTCAAGTCCCGCCTTGTTTAGCCTCTTGATTCGTTCCGGAGTGAAGTAATAGCCGTTCGAGATCAAACCCGCAATCATTCCGCGAAGGCGAATGTGAGACACAATCTCGTCGAGTTCAGGATGCATCATGGGCTCGCCGCCCGAGATCGTAATGATCGAGGTGCCCAGCGAAGCTAGCTTGTCGACGCGGCGTTTGATTAGGTCCAAAGGCACAGGCGACGATGAGTGATCGTACTCATTGCAATAACCGCACGCCAGGTTGCATCTGCGCATGGGAATAAGGTGAGCGAGAACAGGATGACGGCTCGACAAGAGACCCCGGCTAATAAAGCTTGCCTCGCGCAATTTAAGCTTAAGAAACTTGGTTCTTTTCATCTTCCGCGAGCCTAAGTCGGGCCCCCATCCACTGACTGCGGGTTAAAGTTGGCAACCGAAGAATAGGCGACGAACGCAGATTAACGCAAGTGGACCGGTCATTCCAACCAAATACAAAAGGGGCTCTGGTCATTCACGACAGAGCCCCCGGACTTTAACCTCTGCGACTAAATCTTAGCCTTTTACAATCCTGACGTTTGCGTCGAGCTTAAGGCTGAACTCGTCACCTGAGATCTTCGCGTTCTTTTCCATACCCGTCAGACGCATGGTCGTCGCATCGTCGTTCTTTTCGACTACCTTTGTCTGCACCGGCATACCTGAGGAATCAACCCAAACCTCAGCGTACTTAAAGCTTGAGGTACTCTTAGGGACGAGCTTAATGTGAATGGTGCTAATTCCGCCCCAAAGGGTTTCCTCTCGTACGTCCTGAACGGGTTGGAAGCGCGCCTCAAGCTGGTGCCGCGACATGTACATCATTTCAAGGATCCCGCCAGCCTTGTTGCGATTCGATTTCGAGTTGCCCACATACGCCATATTTAGACGTGGGCGAAAAAGAGTATACTTTCCATTATTAACGGCCAGAATCTCATGCTGTGGGCTGCGCCATTCGATTCGTACAGCAGCTTCCCGACCGCTCGACGGCATGTAAACGACATTTCCGTTGTAACGCTCGGCGTCACGAAGTTGAGCGTTGTATTTCTCCATGCTAATTCCCGCACGAAGCGATTTCAGGCTTTGCCGGTTGCGCTCCATTCGGTTCAGCACCGAGCTAACGAGGCCGGCACTTTGCCCGTATGCCGCTCCAGAGGAACCAGCGGGTGGGGCCAAGGCCACAAGCAGTATTGCAAAAACCAGGTGAACAAATCTCTTCATAAGAACTCCTAAAATATACTAAAATATGACTCTTCTTCGTGAGTCGCAAAAAACCCAGCAATTATAGGTGATGGCTAGCGTATGTCAACCTGATAACCGACCACCTTACCATCCTTATCCAGGACTTTTCGTACCCCTACAATCTGGGCATCGCTTCGTCCACTAAGGGTTCGCACACGCTGCTCCAAAGGCGATCTATCTGTTTCATTATCAATAACTTCCGTGCCAACCAGCACTGTTGTAATCGCCGGGCTTTGATGCCTGGGGGGAGCCCGCCGTTCGCCGCCCTCAAACCAGCTTTTTGGCGTCAAAAAGATAAATACCAGGATTAGGACACATAAGATGTCCCACTGCCATGTATTCCTTGCATAGTTCCAAAGGAACGCTTTCTTGATTGTGCTAAGCAAAAACGCCTCTGTTGCTTGGTGCGGATCCTAGCAAGTGTCACGCCTGGCAGGCAGAATGGCCTCTACCAGTCTAACCTGCTATGGATTCCCTGTAAATAAGCTTAATTACATTTGGACGCTCGCAGCTGGCTCCATAATGTGACCGTCGCGCATTTGCACTATTCGTCGGCACATTGCTGCGGCTTCGGGGTTGTGAGTGATCATGACGATGGTTTGATTAAAGCGGTAATTCAGCTCCTGAAACATGTTAAGGACCAGGGCTGAATTCTCGGAGTCCAGATTTCCCGTTGGTTCGTCAGCTAATACGATAGCCGGACGGGTTACGACTGCCCGCGCCAGGGCCAGCCGTTGCTGCTCGCCGCCAGAAAGCTCGAGGGGCTTATGATGCAGTTTGTCTTCGAGCCCCAGTAGTCGCAGGACTTCGCGGCGCCGGCCGGAATCGTCTCCCCCGTTTCCGTGAATCCGTTCAGCAAGTCGCAAATTCCCTTCCGCTGTTAACGTTGGGAAAAGATTGAAACGTTGAAAGACAAACCCGATTTTTCTTCGCCGAATGTCCGTACGCTTGGCATCGGTGGACGCAGTGAGGTCTTCACCGTCAACGATGATCCTGCCGCTGGTCGGAGTAAGGAGTCCTCCAAGCAAATGCAGCATCGTGGATTTGCCACACCCGGACGGACCCATAATGGCCACGAACTCACCCTCCTCTACGTGCAGAGACACCCCTCGCAATGCGGGAACATCGACTTTGCCGACCCTATAGACCTTAACGAGGTTCTCAGCTTGTAGAATTGTTCGCATTAGGAATTAAGCAGAACCGAGGGGCACTCTTTACTCGTCAAGGCCTCGTCGCATGCGAGCGGGAACGCAACCTAAGACTAAATGCAAAGCGGATGCCAACGATTTAGGTGCCAGATGGTAATACAATCCGTCGCCTATATCTAGCATCGGGCTATTCCGTTACTGACTGACTTTGGCTCTCTTGTTTTGGGGAGCGTCGAGATCAACCTCGGGAAGTTGCCACCTGTTCTCAAGAACAAAAGCCTCCGGTCGAAACTCCCGGTCAATGTCCATGGAAGCTGGAGCCTGATATGAGATGCTCAGTCTGTATTGGTCATGCGGTCGGGTGATATCAATACGCGAAGGCAGCTTGCGTCCGTCCGATCCGACGGCCTTATCATCCCAATAAGAGATGTCGGTGATTAACAGGCCCCGATCGTTATAAGTTTGCAGCCTGGCCAGCCGAATTGCTCCTACCCGATCAAACCAGAACCGGCGCAGCAAACGCATCTCGTCTGCCGACGTTGGCAAGAATTCTTCCAGCAGGTAGTAGCCGCGGACGACGCGCGACCCCTTCTTCGCTCGCGGGCGAATGTCTGGTTCTTCCTGAAAAAACTCGCTTTGTGAATAGGCTAAACTTGATTGGCTCCCCACGGAGCTAATCATGAACGCCTCAGTGAGGTGTTGGGGACGAAGATTCGATAGCGCACTTACCGTTTCTTTTCCGGTCATTGTCTTCTTCTTATTCTTACCGGCTTCGCTTCCGGTCCCGTTCAGCTCGAGCTTCTCGTAGATCGCATTGTTGGTGCCTTTCACGAAACGACGGTATTTCTCCTCGCCCTGTAGCACCGCAACGCGAAAGCTCTCACCATCTGATGTCATCTGGGCGATGTCGGTCGCAATAAATGGCACCTGAATTATCAAGTAAACCTTACCAGGCCGTTGCAGCGTAATCGTTCCGTCGGCCTGCCGATATTTTTCAGCGATTCCTACATCTGCGAAAGAGGTGTCCTCGAATTGAATATCAACTTTTCCGCGAATTGATTTGACGGCAGCCAGCCGGTTCACCTCAGCAATCAGCTGCGCCCTATTTGCCTCAATTAGCGGAGTGAGCAGGGGTGGCACCTGCACCTGTTTACGGGTGCCTAAAAGGCCGCAGCCGCTCAAGTACAACAACCCTGTCAATATTAGAAGAAGAACACGAGGCCGAGAAAGCAAGCGACTGTGACTAGAATGTAAATTGACCATCAAGGGGCTCTTAGAAATAACCTCGGCGGTGCTTAGCCGACCAAATCCGCAACAGGAGTTCAACCTAACAAAGAGATTTTTCATTGTCAACGCTGGGCCTTTTTTGGTCCATCGAAGGTGACGACTGCAGGATTATTATCACAGTCGACGCGGTCCTTTATTGCTAAGACAGGTACAAAACGTCGCCGACCACAGACATTAACGATTTAATCGAGCACTAACGCGGGCTTGCTAAATCTGTGCCGCAGCTTGTTTATTGTCTTAAGAAGCCTGGGACGACTAACGATCCAATGTTCGAGTCGCCGTCTGCCGGGAAAATCCAACAACATTACACCTAACAATATGGTTAGAATGCCTTGTCCTGGAATTCCGGGAAGGGACAACAAGATTCCAACTCCGACCAGCATGACGCCCAATAGGTTCTTTCCTATGATCGCCAGCCCGCGAATTATCGGCGGGCGATTGGCCAAAAATCTTCTGTTATCTGACCTCTTGAAATATGCAGCCGGCAATTTAACGAGAACCAATGAAACTACTGCGAGATTTACCCCGAACGTGAGTGCAAAAATAAGGATCCAGAGCAGCGTCCCTCGTAAAGTTATTGAACTAAAAAAGTTTGTGATCCATTCAAACATTTGGCTTCCTTATTAACGATTGCCTCTCAAATGTCTCGCCGAGCCGTGAGCCCTGCGCCGCAGGCTTCATTTAAGATTTTCTGGCTGCGCGCCTCCAATCCCTGCCTCGTTCATAGTCGTCAAAAAGCTTTTTCGCGGCGACTGGCCCAATATCACGTGGCAGGGCGCGCTGGGTCCATCCGGTTCGATACAGTTGCTTCAGAAGCTGCTTTCGATCAGGATAGGAGCATCTTCGACCCGCGATTTGTTCAGTGAACGCGAGTTCAGGTAAACATCTTTCCGGGATTCAGGATGTTATTTGGATCGAGTGTTTGCTTGATTCGTTTCATAGTGTCAATGCTGGCGGGGTCCAGGGCCATGTCCAAGTATGGCGCTTTCACATAGCCGATGCCATGCTCGCCACTGATTGTGCCGCCCAGTTCTATCGCCACGGCAAACGTTTCCTTCACCGCCTCGCGAGCACGGCTCACCGCCTCCGGATCTTCGCGGTCGCACATATAATTAACATGAATGTTCCCATCACCAGCATGACCAAAATTGACTACAAACGTATTGAAGCGACGACCTATTTCTTCAACACGCTCGATCAGATCCGGCACACGCGAGCGAGGCACAACCACGTCCTCATTGAGCTTTAGGGTTCCGTATCTCTTAATAGCCGGTGAAAGCGCCCTACGCACGTCCCACAGACGGTCCTCCTCAACCTTTGTGCGCGCACGCACGAGATCAAAGGCGCCGCCGTAACGTAAGACTCGCTCTACTATACTCAAAGTCCGTTCAGTCTCCTCCACCGTGCCATCAACCGACACAAGCATAAGGGCGGTCGCTTCGGGGGAAAGACCAAACGCAAACATCGATTCGACGGCATTAATGGAGTTGCGATCCAAAACTTCCAGAGCCACCGGCGTTACGCGCTCGCCGGTGAATCCGGGAATGCACGCGCAGGCCTCGCGCATTGTTTTGAAGGCTGCCCGGACTGTTCCCGTCGCCTCAGGAAGCGGTAACAAACGAAGTGTTGCTTCCGTGATGATTCCCAGCATTCCTTCCGAACCGCACACCAAACCAGTTAGGTCAAATCCGACCACGTTCTTACTGGTGCGGCCACCGGTGCGAATGATCTCCCCGCGTGGCAAAACCACTTGCAGGCCTAATACGTAATTTCTGGTTACTCCGTACTTAACCGAGCGGATGCCACCGGCGTTCTCAGCGATGTTGCCGCCAATAAAAGAGGCCTTATAAGACGAAGGATCGGGAGGATAGAAGAGTCCTTCGTTTTCAACTGCTTGCTGCAGTGCGTAGGTCGTAACACCCGGTTCGGCTACCACGTAGAGATCGTCCGGGCTTATCCTCTTAATTTGATTCATGCGATCGGTCCCCAGAACGACCCCACCCTCGACGGGGACCGCGCCACCCGTATAGCCAACGCCACCACCGCGTGCTGTAACTGGAAAACGCGCCTCATTTGCCAATCGCAGAATCGCCGAAATCTCGGCCGTGGTACGTGGAAAAACAACCGCCTCAGGTGGAAACTTTTCTTTAACTGCATCCTGCCCGTAAGGCTCGACTCGCTCGGGATCGACCAAAAGATGCTCTTCCCCGACTATTGCGCTCAGACTGGAAAGCACCCCGCTGTCTGAGGCTGAGGTACGCGCTCGCACGCGGGGACTTTGCAGGAAATGGTTCATTGCCATTGGATTTTATCATCTACTCTGACTCCCTTCAGGACTTTTTGCAGCAGTGCGCTTCACGAGCACCCCAGCGCGGTTGCCGCGCCGTGATGCACCCTTGTCTTCGCTTTGGGAAATCATGTCCAGCACTTCGCGGTTGTGCACTTATCCGGCTCGGGAACGCAATGCGGCGACAAGGCATGCACTGTGGCTACGCACGGCACGTTTAGTTTTTAAAGACGTTGCCGCAGGTGGTAACCAAAAACTGCAAATTGTAGTCGAAGGGGTGGGAACGCGCCGCCAGTGGCGATCGAAATGGTCCTATGAATCGAGCGCTATCGTCTAACGAGAGAGTAAATTTGTTGCGCACTTGCTAGCGACAGCCGTCGTGTTCGCAACTGCACCCTATCTCCATAACACCAGACTTCTCCGCATTTTCACAGTACTCGCCGCAATACTTACTATCTTCTTCGCGCGGGCAATCGCAGGCCGGGTGCGCGCACTTATTTTTATCCTGGTTCTCAGCCATCTGTTTACTCCTGGTTCTGTCAAGTGGTGTTGTCTCCGTCCATCCTAGAACTGCCGAATTTCGTCGTCAAGCATAAGCATAATTCAAAACTAGGGATTCTGACGTACAATAATAGTTCGCTGTCGCTCGCCTAAATTTAGAACCATTGGTCGGTCCAGTTGAATCGGATGCTCTTCGCCGTCGACGCTGATTATGAGGTTAGAGGGCCTCGCTGCGGTTTGTACTCCCGTCAGTCCCGGTGACAAGCGTGGAAGCAGGTTAGTCGCGACGATTCGCCAGGTTGTCGGGGCACATCTGATGCGAATGCCAGGAGTATCGGTTTCCACAGACTCATTCGCCAGCACTTCATCAGCTTTAAATATCCCTTCACCGCAGCGAACAGCCGAGCCATCGTAGAAAGTTACTAGTCCGGAAACATAACTGTAGGGCAGTGGGCCAACATTTTTAACCACTAGCCGAATATTGGTCACCGGAGTGTCCGGCGCACCATGCAGAGCCGTGGTGCGCAACGTTCCCTCAATCGCTGGAGCTCCCCTGCCATCAAAGGCGACGGTCGTTTGGGCCAGCGCTACCGCCTGCTCCCCAATACTTTGCGCGGCCTGTTGGGCCGAGACAGAAAGCGCAGTAAGCGAAAGCACTAAACCGCAGATCGCGATCATTTTAATTATCACATCGACTCTCCTTGTTAGTTGTTCACGTGTCCTGAATTCTAGTTCGGATAGCGGAGACAATCAATGATTCACAAATCAACCCGGGGTCACCGGCAACCAGGCCCCGCGCGGGAAAATGTAACCCCTGCGCTGCAAGATTAAGTTGAGCCGGG
Organism: Pyrinomonadaceae bacterium; assembly: GCA_013812905.1. Classification (GTDB taxonomy): domain Bacteria; phylum Acidobacteriota; class Blastocatellia; order Pyrinomonadales; family Pyrinomonadaceae; genus PSRF01. The sequence goes on along the minus strand of JACCSP010000272.1, from coordinate 13,735 downwards.
GCCTCATCGAGCGAGTGAATCGGAGTCATGCGCATTTCTAAACTTCCTGATCATGGAGTGGTGACTGCAGTAGCAGCGACAGCATTCGGTTTTTATTAACAACGCCCATGCCGTTTGACCCGTTAACTTCGTACACTAACGCTGCATTACGCTTACACGCCGAATCGCACCAGGGCCTGCTCGATTACCTGCAGAGAGACAAAGTCCGTCTTGCCCTGGGTGCGCGCCTGGGCAAGCCAGTTATGAAGCTTGCGCGCTTCATACAATGAGGGAATACGACAAGCACCGGTTAGAGCCAGAGTTACGAGAGAGTCCGGCGCACCGTGAGTGACCAGTGCCGCTTGCAAAGCGGCTTGTTCGCGAAGATCGAGAGTAAGCAGGAGGTTGATTTCCATGCGGCTGTTGTCAGAGCTCAATTCAGTTAGTTGTCGTCATTTATCTTTGGAAAAGCGGAGTTTATAAAAAGTGGGACTGAAGACTGGTTGAGATTTGCGAAGCTACTGAACGCAGACAGCTGACTCTTTGATCTTAGACAACGAATCCCTGATTAGCGCCTGACAATCAGTCGCGTTGCGATCGAAAGCACGCAGTTCCGGCATGGCAAAAATGATATGTCTCATCTTCAAAGTCTGGGGTCTCCATCTGAATCGTCAGATGATCGACCCCGAAACGATCGTGCAGTTTTGTACGCAGCTCTTTGAGAAGTTCTGGTTGAGAGATTCTGTACGCATGTATCACGTGGGCGCTTAAGGCTTCGCGTCCGGAGGTTATAGTCCAGATGTGCAAATCATGGACGTCATCAACCCCGTCGGTTCGCATAATCGCCTCTTCAACCGCTGCGAGATTAATATGAGCGGGTGTTCCCTCGAGAAGTACGTTCGTAGCCTCGCGGATTAATCGCCACGAACTCCAGACTATGAGAACAGCGATTAGGGCGCTGAACAGTGGATCCGCCGTGTACCATCCGTAAAGTGACATGATGGCCCCCGCAATTATCGCTCCCACTGAGCCGAGCGCGTCGCTAATTACGTGCAGCCACGCGCCACGAATATTGAGATCTACCTCGTGCGGGGAGTGGAGTATCCAGGCGCATACTAAGTTTATTATCAGGCCGCCCGCTGCCACAAACATCACAATGCTGCCCCGGACAACGGGTGGCGAAGACCAACGCTGATAGGCCTCGTAAAAAATCAGTAGCGCAATGACTACTAGCGCCACACCGTTAACCAGCGCAGCGAGTATCTCGAGACGGTGATAGCCAAATGTCTTTTGGGACGTAGCTGGACGAGCGCCAAACCAAGCCGCGATCAAGGCCAGCGCCAGGGCCGCCACGTCGGTCAACATGTGACCAGCATCGGCTAGCAGCGCCAGGGATCCGGTCCACCATCCACCCACTACCTCGGCCACCATGTATATGGTCGTCAGCACCAACACAACGCTTAGCCGACGGCGATTGTCTGAAGCGCGGCCGTGCGGATGCGTGTGGGGTGTTCTAGTATTAACCGCGGTTCCTGTAAATTCCGCGTGGGCCATCAGCGTCTAGATCTTGTCCAGTGCCTGTGTGACGTCGGCGATTATGTCGTTCGCCGACTCTATCCCGACGGCGAAACGCACGGTTGCTGAGGAAACCCCAGCAGCGTGAAGTCGCTCTTCCGGAAAACCCGAGTGTGATGAATAGAGTGGATAGCTGACCAAAGTTTCAACACCCCCCAGCGACGGAGCCGTGCGAACGAGCCGAAATGAATTGAATAGCTTCTCCGCCTCGCTCTCTCCGCCAGCAAGGTCGATTGCCACGATGCCTCCGAAGCCGCCGCGCATCTGTTGCTTCGCCAACTCATGCCCCGCATCGTCCTCGAGACCGGGGTAGTAGACTCGAGCCACTCTCGCGTGTCCCCTTAAACTTTCGGCCAGCTTCATTGCACTTTCGGAGGATGCGCGCACACGAAGATCCAGCGTTCTGATTCCACGAGAAAGTAAATAGGCCGCGGCAGGATCCAGTGTTGCCCCGACCAATATGACCATCTGCCTGACCCGGTCGACGAAGGCCCTGGTGCCGGCAACCGCACCAGCTGTCAAATCCGAGTGACCGCCAAGGTACTTTGTGGCACTGTGCATTACGGCATCAATCCCGTGAGCAATTGGCTTCTGCAGGATCGGAGTGGCGAAGGTATTATCGACGATCGACAGAAATCCCCCTCTCCGGGCCGCTTCGGCCACTCGATTCAGATCAACAATTCTATTGAGTGGATTTGCCGGCGTTTCGAACCAGAAGACTTTTGTTCGTTCTCCCGCAATTTCAGTTAGGTGATCTACTTCAGCCCGGCTAATAAAGCACCCTTTAACTCCAAATTTGCTGAGCAGCTTAGTTAGGATCTTTACCGTTCCGCCGTAAATCGAATCGTACGCAACCACATCATCGCCCGGCTCGCAGAGGGCGGCCAAAGCGCAAAAAGTAGCGGCTGAACCGGATGCTGTAACCACGCAAGCCTCGGCTCCTTCAAGCTCAGCAATCTTCCTTTCGACCTCTGCGACCGTTGGATTCGCATAGCGCGAATAAAAATAGCTCTCCGGCAATTCACCGCGTGCATACCGCCGCATTTCGTCGAAGCTTTGAAAACTGAATGTGGCTGAATGGAAGACAGGCGAAACCACGGCACCGAAAGGCTGCTCCTCAGGTCGCTCGCCCCCATGAACGGCAATCGTTGCCTGCGACGGTTGAAGTGCTTCGGTCGGTATCTCTGCTGCCATTTGGTTACTTCCTGCCGAGAGATGCCAGAGTTCTGCGGTTCCGAGTGCGCTAAGCTTAGCAAATTACAGAACCCCGGGACAGGTTGAACCAGGTGTGCTCCACCTAAGTTAACCATAGCAGAGACTTTCCATATTACTCTAGTGGATCAAGCCCGGAGAGCACTCCCTAAGGAGTCGGTATTGCTCAATTCTTGTGTTGATCACCGCGATGCCTGCGCTGCCATGGGGTCATCAGTACCACCACGCGGTGGCGGGTGGGTCGTGTTGGCAGAAGCACGCCCAAGAACAGGCGCACGCAGCGTGGTACGGCAGTCCAACACATTGCTCATCCGGACCCACCCGCGGTGGTAGTGACCTCGTAGCCGCAGAGGCATAACTATTAGCAGCAACAAATAAGGGAACACTACCAAGGGCTCTGAGGAATTGCTTGGCAAGCCAACCAAAGCTGTCCGCGTAGAATAGGACTAGTTTCGCACAAGTCCCAGTATTGACGCGCGATTGAGGACAGTGGCCACTTAAAGTGCATCAGCTCGTAGCGGCGATGACGGCGCAAAAGAAAAGGACCGCTAACGGGCCCTTTTACCGCGCTTTGACTTTGCGAAGTGCTCTCGCTTACAACGCCGCAACATTCAGCGCCTGATTTAACTCTTTGTAGAGATCATTGTATTCCCTCAGGGCGTGGTCAAGAATTTTGAATAGTTGATCAACCTCTTTGAAATTTACAATTGCATTCACATTGTGCAGAAACGCAGCATGAGCATCCATAGTGCGCTGCAGCGGTGAAAGGAGCACAAAGAACAGACGGCGGCGCTGCGCTGGTCTAAGGATACTGACTTCGCGAATTACGAAGGCTGCACCGTGTTCGGCAGAATCGAAGTCGGGATCTAGTATTACAACCTCTACTTGATTTTCGCGCATGCGATCCACTGCCTGCCCGGTGTCCTGGGCAACAAACACTTGATAGCCATTCTGTGTAAGCTGAGTTGCGACAGCGTCACGATGTAATTCGCCTATGCAAACCAGCGCTTTGCGCGGATTCCAGGCTGGCCTTGAAGTACGGGCTAACGCGCCGCTGACGCCATGTTGCCTTAGCAGGTTGGCTAGCAGTTGGCTTATTTCCTCCATAGGCACCGCTGGGCCGGGCGCCTCAATTGGGGCGGTATTCTCCAACTCGAAGAGAGGAGCCGGCACGCGAGCTATAAAACGGCGCTGCTCGGTGGAGGGAGACTGACCAATCGCCAGGCCACTCTTCTCAGAAGCCGGACTTACAGTCACGGCGCTTAGCGTAGTATTGCACTTGGGACAGCTAATACTTGAAGAGCGTTCCGCGTCGGTTCCTTTAATCTGAATTTGCGATGAGCACTTTGGGCAAATCATGATAGTGTCAATTACATAGCCGAACTACTCAATTAGGCCCAGCATTGAACCAGAGACTGATAAGGCACTCCCCGGAACCGGACTGCCATCCCGGTCCACGAAATCTTGAGCAGCAGTTAGGCCCTTGAGTTGGAGAAGCATGTTGTTCTGGTTAGTAGCGAAAGTCAGTCCATCTTCGAGCGAAATCACCCGCGCTTCGATTAGCTCAATGATTACAGAATCAAAATCCTGCATTCCATCAAGCTTGCCATCGCGCATGGCATCTAAGAGAGATTTTCCCTCCGCTTCGCCGGATTCGATGTACTCGCGAGTGCGAGGGCTTGATCTTAGAATCTCGGCGATGGCAATGCGTCCCTGGCCGTCTGCCCTGGGGACTAACCTTTGGGAAATAATGTACCGGAATGTCTGCGCCAGCCGGGTGCGAATAACAGGTTCCTCATTTTTTGGATAGAGCCCGATGATCCGATCTACGGTCTTCGAGGCGTCGATAGTGTGCAAGGTAGAGAGCACCAGGTGACCTGTCTCGGCGGCTTCGAGCGCGATCTCCGTTGTCTCGAAGTCGCGCATTTCGCCAATCAGAATGACTTTAGGCGCTTGACGTAAGGTCGCACGGAGCGCGGAGGGGAAATCTCTCGTGTCATACCCGACTTCGCGCTGATTGATCGTCGAGTTTTTATGTTTGTGCAAATACTCGATGGGGTCCTCAATGGTCACAACATGATACTGCTTTTTTTCGTTGATTACGTCGATGATTGCCGCTTGAGTCGAACTCTTGCCGGATCCTGTGGGACCGGTCACAAGAACCAATCCATTTCTAAGGTTGGCTATCTCCTCGAGGTGATGAGGCAGACCAAGAGACTTTAACGTCGGGATATCGGTGGGGATAACGCGCATCACAATTGAGTACACCCCTCGCTGCTGAAAGACATTGACCCGAAAGCGTGCTTGGGAAGGCAGCGAGTAGCTGAGGTCGGCTGTGCCAGTCCGGGCGAGACGCTGGGCGGCCTCGGGATTCCCGTGCATCAGCGTGATCGCGATTATCTCAGTCTGGTAGGCTGTGAGCTTTTGCATCCCGAGCGGTTGCACAGGAGTCAGTTTTCCGTTGATCTCAACCTGCGGAAGTTGGCCGACGGTGAAGTTGAGATCACTAATCCTGTCGGAAAGCAGCAGCATTCGCTCGATAATGGGCGGGAGGTCGAAGAAGCTCATGCGGCTTTTGACTCGGTTTGAATTTCAGACAAGCTGGAAAGTGTTTGATTGGGTAGTTAGCTGAAGCGGGAAGGCCTTCCACCCGGGAAAGCTTAACAAGTTTCGCGCATAAATCCATTAAACGCAAGTCAAATATGTTTACCAGATTTTTTGATCCCGTAGAGATTGAGCGAGAAGCGCTTTGGTACGGTTAACAACCTCATGGGGATTTTCGAGGAGTGCGCTAATTACCGCGACCGCATCAGCGCCCGATTCCCATACCTTCGGAGCGTTCTCGTGGCTAATACCTCCAATGGCCACGAGCGGGAAATCGCCTATCGCATCGCGCACCAGCCGCAAACCGTCTAGACCGAGGACCGGTTCGGAATTGCTCTTTGAAGAGGTGGTGAAGATCGGACCGATTGCCAGGTAATTGACCGGTAGCCGGATAGCCCGTAGGGCCTGTTCAAGGTTGTGAGTGGAGACGCCGATGATTGCACTGTCACCCAGCAGGCGCCGGGCGGCCTCCGGGGGGAGATCCTCCTGTCCGAGATGAACCCCGTCTGCTTCAAGAGCAAGTGCTATGTCAACCCGATCGTTTATTACGATTCGTACGCCACGCTGGCGGGCAATATTCGAGGCCTCCTCCGCCTGTTTGAAAAACTCGCGCGGCGTCAAATTCTTTTCGCGGAGTTGAATTAAGCTAGCACCGCCGTCGCTGAGCCTGACCACCTGCTCAGCATGAGACAACCCCGAGAGCCGCACGTCCGTGAGGGGATAGATCCTGGTTTCACTCAAGAGCATGGACGATCAGAGACAGTCTAGAAGTGCATTCCGGTTAGGTTTCTTTTCGCTTTGGCCTTTCGTTCGCGCGAAGGACGCGCTTACGCAGGCGGATCGTCTTGGGAGTGACTTCCACCAACTCATCGCCGGCGATGAATTCGAGCGCCTGCTCAAGTGAGAGTTCCTTTATTGGGACGAGACGCATAGCCTCATCGGCACTGGCCGCCCGCATGTTGGTCAGCTTTTTTTCTTTAATTGCGTTCACGTCAAGGTCCACGGAGCGCGCGTTCTCGCCCAGCACCATCCCTTCATAAACTCTCGTACCCGGACGAACAAACAGCGAGCCGCGCTCTTGCAGGTTGAAAAGTGCATAAGTAGTAGTTTCGCCCGTCCGATCGGCAACCAACGAACCGGTGGAACGACCTCTCAGAGCTCCCTGCCATTTATCCCAGCGCAGAAAGATGGTGTTAATCAGGCCCGTCCCTTTCGTTTCAGTTAGGAACTCACTGCGAAAGCCAATCAGGCCCCGTGAGGGCGTGTCGAATTCGAGACGCACGCGGCCCGTTCCGTGATTCACCATCTTGGTCATTTGACCCTTACGGCGACCAAGTGCCTCAGTTACGACCCCAATGAATTCCTCCGGACAATCGATTACCACCATCTCAATCGGCTCGAAAACTCCGCCATTCGTTTCTTTAGTAATTACCTCAGGCTTCGAGACCTGCAGTTCATATCCTTCGCGACGCATCATTTCAATCAGAATTGCAAGTTGCAGTTCGCCGCGACCGGAAACCTTAAATTGGTCTGGCGATTCTGTTGACTCGACTCGTATCGCAACGTTGCCTAATGTTTCTTTATCGAGCCGCTCCTGAAGTTGGCGCGAGGTCACGAACCGCCCTTCCTTGCCGGCAAACGGGGAATTGTTCACGCTGAAGATCATCGAGATCGTTGGTTCGTCAACTGCGATTACCGGGAGCGGCTGCGGATTGTCAGCCGACGTGATCGTGTCGCCGATTTCGATGTCTTCGAAACCAGCCAGCGCCACGATCTCTCCCAACCCGGCCCGGTCGACCGGTTCGCGCTTGAGACCCTCGAAAACGTAGAGTTGTGTAATCCGCACCTTCTCGATCGAACCATCGCGTTTCACTACTACCACCTGATCGCCAATCGCCAATTCACCGGAGAAAATGCGGCCGATGGCTAACCGCCCGACGTAGTCGTTGTAGTCAAGATTGGCCACCAATAGTTGGAGAGAGTCAGTTCGTAGCGCCTGAGGCGCTGGAATCGTCTCTACAATTTGATCGAACAACGGACGCAGATTCTCGGAGTGATCTGTCAAAAGTTTTTTCGCCATGCCGTCTCTGGAAATTGAGTAAAGGATAGGAAACTCAATCTGCTCGTTGGTCGCGTCGAGATCAAGAAACAGCTCATAAATTTCGTCAACCACTTCCGCCGGTCGCGCGTCATGTCTATCGATCTTGTTTACCACCGCGATGGCGGGAAGGCGAGCCTCGAGGGCTTTGCGGAGCACAAATCGCGTCTGAGGCAGGCAGCCTTCCGCGGCGTCGACTAGCAACATCACGCCATCAACCATCTTCAGGACCCGCTCCACCTCGCCCCCAAAATCGGCATGGCCAGGAGTGTCTACGATATTAATCTTCACGTCGCGATAACGTACCGCAGTGTTCTTTGCCATGATAGTAATGCCGCGCTCTCGTTCTAAATCCATCGAATCCATCACCCGGTCGCGCACCTGTTCGTTGTCGCGAAATGTCCCGGATTGTCGCAGCATGGCATCGACCAAAGTGGTCTTGCCGTGATCCACGTGAGCGATAATGGCAATATTGCGAATATCTCTTCGTTGTTCAGTCATACGTTTGCACAGAGCCGGTCAGCCCGTCTGAGAGAAACTTTGGAGCTTAGCATTTATCTCAGCATAACACTTGTCCTCATACGTAACTCGCCTGGAGGACCGAGATTTATGCTCTATCGCAGGGGTCTCTGAGTTCAGGTTGTTTTGAAGGCAACCGTTTGTTTCAAAGCCTCGTAGAGAACTATTCCCACCGACACCGCAAGGTTAAGGCTGCGAACTTTCGGGTTTAGCATGGGGATAGTCAGACATCTGTCCCAGTTCTCGCGAAGCAGGTTTTCCGGAAGTCCCCCAGTCTCACGGCCAAATATGAGACAGTCGTCGTTGGCAAAAGCCCAATCAAAGTAAGCCTTATCCGCTTTGGTAGTTAGGTATAGGAAGCGGGCGCCGGGCAAGAAGGTGGAGAGGGACGCCAGATCAAAGTGCCGGTGCATTGTGACCTGCGGCCAATAGTCCAGTCCGGCCCGGCGTAAGGCACGATCGTCCAAGCGAAATCCGGTAGCGCCGATGATGTGCAGAGGAACTCGCGTGGCCGCACACAATCTCGCAATGCTGCCAGTGTTAGGAGGAATTTCGGGTTCGACAAGCGCCACTCTGATCATAAGGCTGAACTCGGTTCTTGGGTAACCTGGGATCGACCATGGGTAAAGCTCTCTCACTCAAAAAAGGAAAAGGAACGACGAACTTCATTGAAGTGTTCGTCGTTCCCTTTGAGAAAGCTTCGAGAGCCCTCAGAAGTTGGTGTGCGCCAACTGAACGTTGCTGATGTATCCTGCTGGTTCGACCTATCTCTTCTTTGCGGCCTTCTTGCTTCCGCCCTTCTTTGCGCCCTTCTTTGCGCCACCTTTTTTCGCTGCTTTCTTTCCACCTTTTTTAGTTGCCATAGCTTCTATGTGCTCCTTTTTTTCAAGTTTGAGTTTTCGTTCCTGACCACAAGATGCTGTGCTTAGTTTGGTCTTGTGGGCTAGCGTAAACGGCGCACAACATCTTGCTATATAGACGTTTATGACGCGGATGTCAACAACTTATTACGGTTCGAGTGGAAATTATTCCCCCCACTCTGCGTGGGAAGGTCGTTGCGTCGCGAGAGGTATAGCCCATCCTCATCACATTATGTGGCGAGAACAATGATCAACGATCGGTCGAAGATTGATCTGTTTGAGTGAAACTGGGGGTCATCTGTGGGTAGAGGAAAAGGCCGGCTTCGGAGTGACCACAAACAGCACTGAAGATGAAATGTTTACCTAAAGAGTGGCGTGAAGATCCATTGATCGTGACGATCAATTCCGTAGTAGTGGACGACAGAGGTATTCTGACTGCGGCTGCTTACCCCAACAAAAGGCCCACTGGAATCTTCCGATAAATTTCCCCCGCTTCGTCTGGGAGGATCAGATTCCCCCCCCAATACGTTGACCAGTTGTGGAGCCGCATCTTGTTGTAGCTGCGCCATTTGTGGTGGTTGGGGCGAGGGCAGAAAGTTGCCGGCATAGACCATCACCGAGCGTTGAAAGTCGATCAGATCTTGCGAACGCGGACGCACTAATCGCCACTCACCAGAAGTGGAAAGTGGATCGCGTGCGGCACTAGCGCGCAGGATCTGACGCTTCTTTGTACCTCCCCGTACAGGTATTCCTTCCAGCAGTTGATCAATGGACGTGGGAAGAGATTGAATGCCACCGCCGCGCACAGGACTCGATCGCTGAAGGTAGTATTCTCGTAGGGCGTCCGCGACTTGCTCGCCGCGAAAAATGGTTTCCTTCTCGCGTTCGCGTTGGGCTTGCTGGCGAATACTCGGTGCCGCAGCAGTGGCGAAGAGCGCCAGCAGCGTCATTAAGGCCAGGAGCGCGACCAGGGTGTAACCGGCCTCAGAAGACCGCGAGCGGGGGGCGTCGCGGCCATCAGCGACCTTCGGGGAAGCGATGAGCAGGCGGCATATCTTGTGGTGTGGTCCTCGTCTAAGGCTCATCATCTTCACTATCGACTTTCGGAGTCGGACGGGTCTGCGGAGCAAATCCTTTACTCTGATCTGTTGTCATTGCCAGGGTGTGTTTGATCTTCAGAGTCGTATCAACGAGAACGAGCTCGTTGTCCGAGATGCTGGTTAAGCGGAACCTTCCACCGAGAACGTCACCCCGCTGCACGTTGAGAATCTCTCTGTTACTTAGGTCCTGAAGGATCGCGGTATCTCGCACTCGACGTTTATCGCCAATAATCCCGATGTAGGTGTAGTTCGGAGTCGGCGGCGGGTTCACATTGAGCATAGTGGCGTTTGAATAGAGCTTGCCATCTGGAGACCTTACTATCACCTGACGGGCGCCGGCGTTGGCAATCATTGCCGCCGGCACGGTCGCAGACAACTGCTGCGGGCCTACGAATCGGGTCGGTAGTTCGCGTCCCTCAACGGTTATGCGCACCTGCGGTGTAAACCTGTCACCTGTGACTTCGAATGAAAAATCCTGGGTCCTGGCGTAAACATTTGAGGGTGAAACGGCCGCCAGCAGTAGTGGAGGCGGGGGAGTCGGTGTTGGGGTAGGCACGGACCTCACGGTCGTCGCCGCTGGTTTTTCGAAGTAGACAAATATGTTTCGTCTGGCCTCTGCAGCGGTCGGTGGTGTTGCGGAGTAGTATATCGGGCGGAGCTGTTCGAGCGGTGGAGTGTTTAGTTCGTCGCCCCTTTGGATGGATGTAGGATTGACTGCCGTTCGGTTCCCATGAGGGGAATTGGGACTCTGTGTGCTCCGATGCCCTGTAGGCTTCGAGCTTCTCCCAAAGCCAAAGAAAGTCCACCAGAGAAAAAGAGTTGCCACGAGTCCAAGCGCAACGGCCCAGATCAATTTCTTGCGCTCACCCGGATTGTTGATGTCGGCAATCGGCATAATGAACGCCTACTGGATAACAGTCTCACGGTTAGCACGCTGAAAGTAAGTCGCCATGTCCAACCGTAGACTCACAATCGAAGCTCGGGCACGGCCGGTTAAAGCGCTCTCGGCAGTATTTGTTTCAGTCGCTCGTTCGAGTTCAATAGCGTTGATGATAATGAATTGTTTGCTCGCCTCGAGGCTGTGAATGAAGCGACGAAGGTTCTGGTAGGATCCTTCCACAGTCAAACTGACGCCAATCCCAGGGTAAACACTCTGCCACTTCCCGCTCGTCGACTTCGACGCGGTAGTGCCTCTCTTCGAATCGAGCGATTCTAGCAGCGTATACGACGGCCCCGAAGTATTACGCAACCCATTCTTGCGGATCAATTGGTTGAGTTCATCATACAGACTCATGCGACCCTGGTTACGGTTCGGTAAGCGATTGTCCTCGAAATCGGCCAGGCTCTCGGTAATCTGGTCGACGGTAGACTGAGTATCCTGTCCTTGACGCATCAAGTCGTTCGAGCTACGTAGCTGGTTCTGTAAGCGCGAGCGTTCGAACTGACGCTCTCGGAGATGGGACCGCGCGGGCATCAAAAAATATACATAGCTGAGTAGAACTGTAAGGAGGATTACTACACTCCCCCCGAGTGCGATGATCTCAGCTACGCCGAACATGCCACCTCTGCGCGACTTCCGGATGCGGTGAAGCTTCATCCTGATATCGTGGCGGCGAGTTGGGGGTGGCGATCCTGCTAATTCCTCGCTCATCTTGGCCCCCCTTCTGAGGGGCTGGCCGAACTCTCAGCTGAAGCGAGAGCAGCAGCTTTATCATCGGAAGATGAAGAACCAGGGCGCGGGCGGTAGAGCACAGACAGCTCATATTCAGTGCCGCTTTCTCCTCTTCCTTTTTGCAAATTTTGAGAACGCAACTCCGTCTGAAAAACACCTGCCCGGTCCATCTCCGAAATCATTTCAGTTATTGTGGCAGATGTTTTGCTGACCACGGCGAGATCAAGTTCTGCGAGCACCTGGTCACCTCGGGTGGCAGCATCCCGAACGCTTATTCGGGTGACTCTGACACTTCCCGGCAAGGCAGATTCCAGATCCGCTAATAGCCGGGACCATGAAAAGCGCTTGCGATCGACTAATTCATGGGCGGCCCCCAGGGTTTTCAGTTGCTCGGCCGTCAGCGCGGTTCGCACCTCTTCGGCTTGCTTTTGAAATGTCTTGGCCTGCTGGTTAAGGATATTGATGTCGCTTTGGACAGCTTTGGATTGCGCATTCGCCTGGCCGGTCGCACGTATAATAAGGAGAAAGGCCACCAGCGAAACGGACACCACCAGGATGATAACAGTCCAGGGCAACGCACGATTGCTAAAGGGTTTGCCAGCAAGGTTGAGTTTCGTGGACATCAGGGTGAAATCTTCTCTTCGTGCCGGTATTCTCGCACCTACAGGAGAGCATACACGCCCCTTCTAAATTGGTGCAACCGCACATAACTTCGAGCGGGCGTTCCGCTTATGTAAGCTTTACACGCTGAAAGGCCATCGCCGTTTCAATAAATCTAATAACGTCTAACATCTTCTCGTGCAGGCGTTGCCGTCGCAAGGGTCTGGAAAAGGCTTTGGTGCCAATAGCCTGACGGTCTGTCAACTGCTTGTCGCTGCCTGCGCTTGCTTCTATAATTGGCGGGTACCGTCAAACCCTACTCGAGGAACCCCAGAGGCGCTTGTGCGCTCCTCGCAAAGCAAGGGCATCAGGAAGTGAGATCGCATTTGATGGAGCCCTCAACAGCTACGTGCTCAGAACCGACCGCCAGTCTCTCGGTGGAGCGAGTGGCCGTGGCTAATTTACCTACCGAATGGGGCGAGTTTAAAATCGCCGGCTATCGCTCACTTGTAAGCGATGAGGAGTTTGTCGTTCTCTTTAAGGGGTAAATGCGTCGCGACATCCCCACCTTGATACGCATCCACTCCCAGTGTCTGACCGGCGATGTCTTCAATTCCACAAAATGCGACTGCGGGGCGCAACTCCACCGGACAATGGAAATGATCCAGGACGAAGGCCGGGGGGCGGTAGTTTATCAACAACAAGAAGGACGGGGCATCGGCATCCTTAATAAGATTCGAGCTTATGCACTTCAGGACGAAGGCGCTGACACGGTTGAGGCCAATGAGCAGCTAGGCCTTGCCGTCGATCTCCGCCAGTACAGGCAGTGTGCTGAAATCTTGTTTGACCTGGGTCTTTGCCAGGTTCGCGTCATCTCAAATAACCCACTCAAAGTGCGTGCCCTCGAGGAAGCCGGGTTGAACATCGTCGCGAGGGTTTCTATTCAAGTCGATTCGCACGAATTCGCCCAAAAATATCTTTCGACGAAAAAGAAAAAGATGGGGCACCTCCTGGAATTGTAGGCGGCAGCCGGCACTATGCGTTGTTTTAACTAATAGGCTGCGCGAATTGAGTGCCGTTCGTTTAGACCGAACTGCTGACGAGATCCCAGCGAGCGTCCGGATTTTGTCAGCCCACTTTGAGACAGCACTTTAGAGTGCAGGAGATGAGTCAATGAGGAAAAAGAGTCGTATTGGCATTTGTTTCATTAGTATCTTTCTTCTTCCGTTTTTGAGTCTTCAGGGCCAAACCCAAGAATCCCCGTTCGGCCGAAGTAGCATATGGGGATTCGTTTTCGATCCGGAACGAAGACCTCTCGGCGAAATTCAGGTGGAATTACTGAACGATGTCAATAGTGTTCTCCAACGAACGAAAACCAATGGCTCTGGACGATTCTTTTTTAGAGGAGTTACGCAAGGTAGATTCTTGATAAGAGTTTTACCTTTTAGCACCAACTACGAAGAACAAACACAGGATATAGAAATCTATGGCATTGGCGCAGGCGGAAGACCCCTTG
>JACCSP010000261.1 GCA_013812905.1 Pyrinomonadaceae bacterium | reverse complement strand
GAGTCTCCGAGGACGTAACTCGCGATCGTCCCGGCAAGTAACTCATAAATTAGACCGCAAGTAGCGACAATAAGAACATTAAGAAAGAGTAGTGGCGCTCGCTTCATTCGGTGTGTTGTCCAGAGAGAGTCTGTGAAAACCTAAACGGGCCTACGGAAATTTGCACGCGAGGAAGGGTGACATGCACCGTGTACGGCTTTGCCGCTCCCAGTGCGGTAAGGCTCCGCCTGACCGTGGTCCATCTCATTTTTCTGAGGCTACGCCTCCGTCGAACTGCAGAGGCATAGCCTCGAATTCTATTTAAATGCTTGCGGTAAGGCGCAGCCTTACAGCACTGGGGGCGGCAAAGCCGCACAAGGGACTGAGAAGCGGTAACGACCGAGTGGTAAAACGCAACTATTAACCTCGTTAACCCTACTTAGCCAGTAGCTTTTCGACTATCTGGTTGGATCCCGCGAAAACGACCCGATCGCTACCGCTCCTCGGTTCCGTAGTGGAGTGGTCTCGTCCTATGGTCGTGATATCGCTGAGAAACTCTAACCGTGAATCGCCGCGGCGATAATCAGTGCGGTGCCGAGGATCACGGATGCAATTACGATGGCCATTGCGACGTTGTGATCCTCTTCGAGCTCCTTGCGCACCGAAAACGGCGTAACCTTATCAATAACCAGGTATGCCAGCGCGAAAATCACCAGTCCCACCAGAACGAAAAGCAGCGTAGTAACCAGGACGGGCAAGAGTTCTCTGAAGGGCACAATCAATCCGCAGGCCACCGGCACGTACAATCCTATTGAATGAATCAGCATTATTTTCCTCCGCGTAAGCCGTAGTGCCAGAAATGGAAAGATCGGTAGCCATTCTGTCGCGCATCGGGCGGCAACTGGCGTCGTGAAGGTGACCCGATCTCCCAACCGAGCATTGCGCCGACGGTGTATAGAGAAATCACGCCGACACCTAATACGGTATAGAGTTTTTTCAACACGTCCTTCTCCTCATTCACCTCAGCAACGACGAAGCATAACTAGCAGCAGGGCTAGTCAGGATTATTCATGAACCATCATTCAATCCAGGCTGCGCAAGCGGACGACAGCATTGAGCCTAAGACGTGAGCCCTAGGAATGCAGCGAAGATGAGCATCAGCCCGTTGTAACAGGGCGGCAGCGCGTGTTTTGGACGAGCGCGGAATTGCTTAGCCCTGTCTCCTGCCTTCACAGGCTTGCTGAAAGAGCCCAGCTTGGCGAATTCTCTTGATCCCAAACGTTCATGACGGGCCATCCATATTCCGCTATGTTATCCGAACCTTTCTGGTCATCTGGGACTTCGCACCTCGGGTCGTGTTCTTTCACAAAAGTACAATGGGCGCCGATCTAGTTAATCATCGTCCGAATCGCCGTAGGAATCGTCCCCACCGCCAAACATGCTTTCTGACCACCGCCTGCGCTCAAAGTTAATGTGATAGATCAGCATTATTACCGGAATAATTGACAGGGCGATCAACGCGAGCAGCAAATTGAAACCATGCGGCACATTCTGCTCAATCTTCAGGCTTAAGAAGGCCGGTTGCGGCCATTTCTCCCATTGCCCTTCGAGTCGCAGAATGTATCTACCTGCTGGCATCGCTGAAGAATGAGCAGCGTCTGTTCGACCTCCCTCGCTCCACGACTCGCCACCTTCGACGCCGTAGTAATAAGAGATCCCTATCGGAAATGACTGAACCAAACCCGTTTCGTCGTTAATCAGATCGCCTTCCAAGTAAATCCAGCTGTTATCGACTTGAGATTCGGCCGAAATTCTGATGTTTCTTCGGCCTGCCAAGTCGAAAGGCTGGCTAAAGAACACTTGAGTCCCATCGGGATTCGCAAGCGGCGGCAGGGTAATACCTTGTGAGAACACTTCCCGCCTCGAGCCGGAAGCGATGAACACCAACAATCCGGCAAGGATCGCCACGGCAAAAAAGATGAGCCAGTATTTGTAAATCCACTTATGCGGGTAGGGTTGATTTGGTGCCACCGTCGACGGATGAGGAAGGCCGCTTATACCGAACATTTTTTCGACCCCCGCGGCGGGCAGGTAAGTTCCAATGGACCAATTAATCTCTCCTATACTAAGTTTCTTTTCCTTGACTGGCGCTTGCTGATCTTGCGAGACGGGCACGACCGAAACCTCTTTGGACAGCATTTCGGGCGGATGAACGTAATCGAAACCGCGCACGCTCTCTCCGGCTTCCACCTTCCAGTAGAACTCACCCCACACGCTTTCGACGATCGCCTGTGCATCCTGAAAAATCTTGAAATTCTTATTATGAAAGATGGCAGTCTTTCCAGATTCCAAAACTTCCCCCGGCGGGACCGCTCGCACATAATTCCAATGATTGTCGCTATGTACAAGCCAGCGAAAACCTATTTGCGGATTGTAGAGAAGATACTCGCTCCAAAAGTACTGGACCCCTTCGATCGTCACGCTCCGCAACATGGCGCCGATTACGGTCATTTCACCCTCGGGAAGCTGGCCAATGGAACCGATCGGAATGATTGGTTCGAAAGCCGGCTTCTTGAGCGCCTTCAGAAAACTGAGCTGACCCTGATTAACGTCCAGCAGGGAGTTACAGTTTGGACACGTCACTCGCTCTGTCTTGTCCGGCGCGCGCAGCTCAAGCGGGCCGGCGCATTTCGGACAGTTCAGTTGTGCTGCTCCTACCTGGCGCTTCTCCCGTTCACCCGCGCGAGTCGTAGTAATTCCAAGGTCAGCCAGAGTGACTTGATGACCCAGAAAGATAAGCGGCGGCGTTTCATTGTAATCAAGGGTTCCGAAGGTGCCGTTGGGGCCTGAGAGGTCTGCGTAGTAATAGGTCTCACCCGGAGTCAACAGGTAAGGAATCTCGCCCTTCGCACCTCGCGCAGTTGCTCTGCCTGTTTCCGCGACCATCAAGGTAGCCTGCTGAGGAAGCCCTAGAACGGTCTGGCCCAGTTGCAGTTCGTCGAACGAAGGAAGTTGAACCCCTTCCGTAGCCGGGTACTGGAAAGTGAGATAAAAACGGCCCTGAGCTTCGGCGAGCCAACCGAGCCATCCATTTGAAAACGTGGCGTACCACTCGTCCCACTGCCCGCCCATCTCATGACCGAGTTGCGCACGGCCGGTCAGTTCAAACGAAACTCCCTGCCAGATGCCGCGCAGGCCAATGTCAAGCGGCGATCCAGTCTCCACAAGTTCGGCGACCTTGCCCAGATCTTTCAGTTCGCGATCAGTTCGGGCGACCGCCGAGCGACAGTAGGCGCAGATGACGACGACTGACTGACCGCTCTTAAATTCGATGGGCCCGGCGCAAGCCGGACACTGCGCCTGGAGCACGCTCATCCTGCACTCCCGCGCCCCCAGCCAAACTGGCTGCCCGCTTGGGGACCCTGCGGCCCTGCCAACGAGCCGATATGAAACCGGAGTAGCATACTTATTTAACCCGCCCTGCTGGCGACCAACTCCTCCGTTGTCGGCTCCCCTTCCTTGATCATTCGGTGGAGGATTCGAATCGTCACGCCTGTCGCACCGAGCATTTCCTTCAGCATTGTTTCCCACGGCCAGGAGTCACGACTGCGACAGCAGTAGAGATTAAATGTAGCTGCGCGGAATTCCGGATAGGTGTGACAGGCAAGATGCGATTCGGACAGCAGCGCCAGACCACTGATACCGTCCGGGAGAGAAAACTGATGCCATGCCACTTCTCCCTCCACGTGAAGATTCAGATCGCTAATCACTCGATCGAACACGGCCCGTATTCTTCCGAGGTCGGTCAATATTGCCGGATTACAGTCGACTGCTTCAATAACCCATTCTGTGCCAAGAATCATATTGTGTGTATGCAACGGTTTGCGTGCGCGTGCAGAGAGACTCAGTCTTGAAGATCGGATGCCAAACTGAATTCGCTCCGGAAGCGATTGCGCGAGAGAATATGACAGCGGAACTACAAATTCAATATCAGCGGCGGAAAGTTGTTTGACAAGGAAGTGAGCAGATGTTTGGGGAGTGTCAAATTGGATGCTCGCTTGTGGCACGAAGTTATGTAATTATTTTACATACTTCTACAGAACAAAAAATTATATGGCAAGATACCGAGATAATCTACCGCAACTATCCGATGGAGTCTTTCTCACTGACGGCGGTATCGAAACTACCCTCATCTTTCACGAAGGTCTGGAGTTGCCTGACTTCGCCGCCTTTCACCTACTGAAGCGTAAGGAAGGCTATGAAGCTCTTCAAAAGTATTTCCGCAGGTATGCCGCCCTCGCTAGAGATTATGAAGTAGGATTCATCCTTGAAAGCCCCACCTGGCGCGCCAACCTCGATTGGGGCAAGAAACTGGGTTACTCCGAGAGCACATTGACTGACATGAACCGCAGAGCGATCGAGTTGCTTTGTGAGATAAGGAAAGAATTCGAGAATGAAAAGACTAAAATGGTGATAAGTGCATGCGTCGGTCCGCGCGGAGACGGGTACAATCCGACAAATCTGATGTCTACTGAAGAGGCTCAACAATACCACGCGGCGCAGATCGAAACTTTCAGCGAAACGGATGCCGATATGGTCACGGCTATCACGATGAACTACGTTGAAGAAGCACTTGGTATCGCCCGAGTAACTAAGTCAGTAAGTATGCCCGTAGTGATTTCCTTTACGGTCGAGACGGACGGCAAGTTGCCAACCGGTCAAACACTCAAAGACGCTATCGAGATTGTGGACAAAGCTACAGGCAACGCTCCCGCTTATTACATGATTAACTGCGCGCATCCCACTCACTTTGAAGATGCGTTGATCGCCGATGAGCCTTGGTTAGAAAGAATTCGCGGTGTTAGGGCCAATGCATCAACCAAAAGCCATGCCGAACTCAATGAGAGCGCGGAACTTGATGAGGGTAATCCGGTAGAATTAGGTCGCCAGCTCAGGGGGCTCTTCAGTAAATTAAAGAACCTAAACGTGCTTGGTGGTTGCTGCGGGACAGATCACCGTCATGTTGAAGAAATCTGTAAGGCGTGTGTTGGTCCACCGTAATGGTATCCGTCCTCAAAGTCGAACGTTGATTTTTCCTTAGTCTTTACAAGTGAGAAGCATGCAGCAACGGTCAGGAGCCGACGAAATCGTGGACTTAGCCAGTGAGGTTTGCCGGGAAGCCGCGGCATACTACTACCAATGAATGCATCAGAACTGGAAGAGCTATTGCGAGCGTTCAAGGCCGGGGAGCTCGAGGCAGATGAAGCTGCGCGCCGTATTAAGAATCTTCATTTTGAAGACATCGGCTTCGCCAAAGTGGATCATTCCCGAATGTCGCGCCAGGGCTTTCCTGAAGTGGTGTTCGGCGCGGGCAAAACGCGCGCTCAGGTGGTAGGCATTGTCGAGCGTTTAGCGCAACGTTCGCCGAATGTAATTGTCACCCATACCGACGCGGGCACGTTTGGCGAAGTGCGAAATGTGGTAATCGAAGCCGAGTGGCATGAGTCGGCTCGGTTGATTCGGATCCAAAGAGATCGTACGGAACTAGGTGTGGGTAAGATTTCAGTTGTTACGGCGGGCACCAGCGACATCCCGGTAGCCGAGGAAGCGGCACTGACGGCCGAGGCCATGGGAAACCGCGTCGAGAGGGTTTGGGATGTCGGCGTTGCGGGGATTCATCGAGTGTTGGCGGAGCGGGCGTTGCTGCAGCGAGCGCGGGTGGTAATTGTAGCCGCGGGAATGGAGGGAGCCTTGCCTTCGGTGGTTGGTGGACTCGTGAGCGTTCCTGTTGTGGCCATACCTACTAGCATCGGTTATGGCGCGTCGTTTGGTGGCCTGGCCGCCCTGCTCGGCATGCTCAACTCGTGCGCGTCCAATGTGACGGTGGTAAATATTGATAATGGCTTCGGCGCGGGCTTCGTGGCTAGTCTGATCAATCGAAAATGGAGTGCCCCGGAAGAATAGAAGCTATCCGCAGATTACGCAGATTACACAGATTAAGAAACGGACTGCCTACAAAGGGTTTTGACTTCGTAGTCTAAGTGTTTCTGCGTAATCTGTGTAATCTGCGGATGGCTACGCGTCGAGGAAATGGCCAGATGACAAATGAAAAATGGAAAATGATCCGTTCCTGCCTGCTGCTCCTGCCGTCTGCCTCCTTCTGCTGCTAGGGGTTAATGATGCTGTTAAGTTTCTCCGCCCAGTCCTGGTCGAGATTTTGCAGGATGTTGTACTGCTCGAGCGCTGCGTCACGGTTGCCCATGGCCAAGAGACACTTGCCGAGGTTGTAGTAAGCACGACCAAAGTCCGGCTTCAATCGAATCGCTTGCCTAAAAGACTCCTGCGCTTCATTCATCTTCCCCATTTCCAAATACGCTTCACCCAAATTGTTCGGAGCCGTTGCATCTGCGGGTTTTAGGTTCGACAACTGCTTAAAAACCTCTACTGCCTCGGAATATTTCTTGGAACGGAAATACCTGCTTCCGAGTCTCTCGTAAGCACTAGTGTAGTCGGAGCGTAAACGTATCGCCTGTTTGTAAGCTTGAATCTCATCGTCGGCACGACCCCAATCGCGGTAGGCAAGTCCCAGTGCGTAATAAGCGTCGGCGGCATTGTAAGGATCGAGGCGGATTGCTTGCCGGTAAGCCTCGGCCGCTTCGCGATACTGCTTTAGGTAATAGCTCGCCAAGCCGATGTTGAAATAGGATTCCGAGGAGGGTCTGAGACTAACCGCTTTTTTTGATGCCTCGATGGCCTCATTGTGGCGGCCCAGTTTCTCATTGCAAAACCCCGACTGGGCCCAGGCTTCTGCATAGTTGCTGTCTGAATCGACCGCTTTTTCAAAATAGGGCAGAGCTTTTTCGCAGTCGTCCTTGGAAAGAAAACTCAGCCCGTCGCGGAAAAACTGCACAGCTCGGGCTCGCTTATTCCTGCCGGCTGCCCCCGCAAGTTCTGAAAGCGAAGTGAGCGGGCCG
>JACCSP010000260.1 GCA_013812905.1 Pyrinomonadaceae bacterium | reverse complement strand
CTCTTGGGGCACTGCAGGAGGCTTTGCGCATTAGCCCGAAAGACCCGGTAACCTACAACTACCTGGGGATGACTTACGAGAGTTCTCAACGCAATCAAGACGCTCTTGCCTCCTACAAACAAGCCATTGACTTCAAGTCAAACTATGCGGAAGCCCATTACAACCTGGCCTTGCTATATTTCACGCTGGGGGACCGCAACCAAGCCCAGCATCACTACGGGATTCTTAAGACTATCAGTCCTGACTTGGCAGAAGTTCTATTGAAGAAACTAGTTCAGTAAGAGGTTAGCTTCCGTAACTATTTTCATCCACCCCGCGGCTTTAACCCGGTGTGCAAGATCCGACGCTTGGAACAGTTTTAAGATCACGACGGTCAGCGTACTACGCCAGTAAGAGGACTCGTCGCGCTGGCATATAGTCTCTTCGACATTCGACCCGCCAGATAAGCCAACCTTCCGGCCTCGATCGCCAGCCTCATCGCCTGGGCCATCTTCACCGGATCTTGAGATTCGGCAATAGCCGTATTCATCAAGACCGCGTCCGCACCTAGTTCCATCGCAATGGCCGCATCACTGGCCGTACCCACTCCGGCATCGACAATGATCGTGGCTTCCGGAAGTTGCTCGCGCATGATTCTGAGGTTCGCGGGATTTTGAATGCCTAGGCCCGACCCGATGGGGGCGGCCAGGGGCATCACGGCCGGGCAACCGGCATCCAGCAGCTTTCTCGCCATGATCAGGTCGTCAGTAAAGTATGGAAGTACCGCGAAGCCTTCTTTAGCCAGCACGGCTGCGGCTTCGAGCGTCTGTTCGTTGTCGGGGAAGAGGGTTGTTTCGTCTCCGATGACCTCAAGCTTGATCAAATCTGTCTGCAAAGCTTCGCGGGCCAGCCGCGCAGTGCGAATGGCTTCTGCGGCGGTGTAGCAACCGGCAGTATTCGGCAATATTTGCATCGCAGGATCCAGATGATCGAGAAAGGACTCCACGCCTCGATCCAATGGCACGCGACGCACCGCCACCGTAACCATCTGCGCACCTGACGCGCGATGCGCCGCTTTCATCTCGTCGTAGGAGCGGTATTTCCCTGTGCCAATGATCAGGCGAGATGAAAGTGTTCGGTCACCGATTGCCAGGCGATCCCCTGTTGTGGCTGAAGCCGCTGTTGACATAATTGAAACTCACCTGCTCGATTACAACTCGCCTGCTCGTCGGTTATGAGATAAATTTACACCCGAACCTGATCAAACAGAAATGCCGGCGGTTCTTCCTACTGCCTACTGCAGACTCTTCCTGCCTTTTCCTCCGCCCACAAAGTGCACAATCTCTAACTCATCATTCTCCTTCAGCACAGTCGATGGCCAGTTGGCGCGACGCACTACGTTTTGATTGAGTTCGATTGCTATTCGCGCGGGGGTGAGGTCGAGTTGCGCGACTAGTTCTGTAAGCGAGACATTATCTGCGACTTCGCGATCTTCCCCATTTATTCGCAGATTCAAGAAACTCGCTCGACTTTGATCAAACAGCCTGAATAACGCGCCGCAGTTCGGTCTCACTTCCCCCGGCCTGGGCACGTATCAGAATGGCCGCGCGGCCAGAAGTGAAATTGGGTATCTGAGCAGAAACGATGGCCACCCCATCACGCTGCGTCTTCTTTGAGTAGATCTGGGGTCGGAAAGCCGTTCCTAGGACCTTAACGGAGACCACGGCGCCATTCATTGGATTTTCGGTATTACCCGACAGTCGGCTAACCTTAATTCGGAGCATCAGCACTTCGCCCGAGTGAAATTCCTGCTCGTCCAGCAGAGTCACCCTGAGGCCCTCCGCCTCGCTCGCCAGCTCGCCGATTGGCGACTGCCGTCGCTGATCGTGAATTGTGTATGCACCCGGCTGGCTTGCGCTTTCTGTAGGAGGGGTCGAGGCTGCCGCGCCTTGTTGGGGCTCGACTTCAGGCACATCCCGCTTCTCTTCTCCCTGGGCCGGGGCCGGCGCCTCTACTTTGGCAGGCATCTCGACGGCGGCCATCTCGGGCTCTGCACCGGCCATGCGCTTGAGATCCCCAACCCGTCCGGCGTGTATGGCCGCGCAGATCAGCAAGTGTTGGCGCTTCAGCCGTTCGCTCAGCGCCTCGTCACTAAACCCGGAGGTAATCAGATCTTCGTAGCGGGAGCGTTTGCTGGCCAGAATCGCTCCGCCCGAATATACGAGCGAGAGAATTAAAGGCGTTTCCAGTCCCTTATCTTCAGTCTGCACATGATAGACGACGCCATCATGTTCCACGTCGGTGTTATAGCCAATGATCACTTTAGTTGAATCGGAATCAAATCATCCTGCGCAAGTATCAAACCAGATCGCCTTTAGAAAGGCTATCCCGCAAGTTAACACAGGATTTTTTGCAGGGTCAATTGACAATTTCTTGGCGCTTTTGCCAGATAGGTTACTTGACACGCTAATCACTTTCGACTACGATTCGGCTTGTGCAATGATTCTCAATCTATGATTCATGGGTTCCTGGCTACCAATGCTGAATCGATCTGGTTTGTGCAGGTCGGCGACTAGAATCTCAAGATGCCCTTTCGCCTTAACGACTATTTTCCCGTTCTCTTAATGTTCGTCGTAGCTGGCGGTTTCGCCGTGGTCAACATTTTTGTTTCCCAGTTTATCGGACAACGAAAGAGGACCAAAACGAAGTTGATGCCCTACGAATGCGGCAAGGATCCAGTCGGTAGCGCACGCGAGCGCTTTTCAGTGAAGTTCTACCTAATCGCGATGATCTTTATCTTGTTTGATATTGAAGTCATATTCCTGGTTCCCTGGGCCGTGGTCTTCAAAACCCTTGCTAGTCCAGCCTACGGTCTTAGAAATCTAGTCTACTTCGAGATGATAATTTTCATCCTGTTGCTGTTGGCCGGTTACGTCTACGTTATTAAGAAGGGGGCTTTCGACTGGAGCGATCGAGCGCGCCGCGACGCCGAAGCTGAAGGCCGATTGCTCGCGGACATGGAAACCCGACAGCTCGGACAGTCCCGCACGGCGGCCTAGTCCTCAGTAGTAAGGTGTTTAATGGGGCTTGAAAACGTTATTGCCGCGGCGTTGCCGGAAGTGTTGACCACGCGTCTGGATTCCCTGATCAATTGGGCGCGCAAATCATCGCTGTGGCCAGCTACGTTTGGACTGGCCTGTTGCGCTATCGAAATGATGAATGCCACATCTTCCAGGAACGATCTGGCCCGTTTTGGTTCTGAAGTGTTTCGCGCCAGTCCGCGCCAGGCCGATGTGATGATTGTCTCCGGTCGGGTTTCGAGAAAGATGGCCCCGGTGCTGCGCCGTATCTACGATCAGATGCCAGAACCGAAGTGGGTAATTTCCATGGGCGCTTGTGCAACCTCCGGCGGCGTGTTCGATAATTACGCGATCGTTCAGGGTGTCGACAAAATTGTCCCCGTGGACGTCTACATTCCGGGCTGTCCGCCTCGTCCCGAAATGCTGATTCACGCAGTGATGATGTTGCAGGACAAAGTGATGAAAGAATCGTCGCGGGACCGCAGAGATGTTCCGGAAGAGGAAGCCCGAGAGGCGGTAGTACCCGGAACGCTTCCCGTCACTGATGGGTCAACCGCCAGACAGAACGTCCTGTCAGAATCGCGGCCTTATACGATTGCTTCAAAACATGAACGCCGCCGCTCCTCGTAACGGGGCGAATCACAGAATGACAAACGGGGCTGACAACGAGCAGGCTTTGCCGAGCCAGACCTCCACAACTTCAAGTCGGAATTCAACGCCGTCCCCTTTGGTGACGGCGTTACAGCGTGAGCACCCCAATTGGATAGCGGAAGTAGGCGAGGCCTACGGTGAGTTAACCGCGATAGTCCCGCGCGAACATATTCAAGCGGTATGTTCCCATCTTAAGGACTCAACCGAGATACCTTTTGATTTTCTCGCCGATCTTTGCGGCGTGGATCGTGGGCCCGAGGAAGAGCCGCGATTTGAAGTTAACTACCATCTGTTTTCTACCACTACTTATCATCGATTAAGACTAAAAGTTTTATTGACCGAAGCCGATCTGCATGTGCCCACTGTTACGGGCGTGTGGCGAACGGCAAACTGGCACGAGCGGGAAACTTTTGATCTATTCGGCGTTATTTTCGATGGACACCCGGACTTGAGAAGGATTCTCTTGCCCGACGACTGGCAAGGCCATGCACTTAGAAAAGACTTTCCTTTGCGTGGCTACGAGCCATACAGCCTGAAGTAGTTTCGAGTTTTGTGAATCTGAACTCGAAACTCGAAACTTATGAGCACAGTCATGCCACCGCAATTCGAGGTTGTCGATCGCCCGCTCGACACGCAGATGACCATCTCGATGGGACCGCAGCACCCTTCTACGCATGGCGTATTGCGACTCGAACTCGTGCTTGACGGTGAAATGGTAGTAAAGGCTACGCCTGACATTGGCTATCTCCATACCGGCATGGAGAAGCTGTTTGAGTACAAGAAGTATCAGCAAGGGATAGTCATCACGGATCGAATGGATTACCTGAATCCACTCGGGAACAACCTGGCTTATGTGATGGCTGTCGAGAAGCTTCTAGCTCTGGAGATCCCGGAGCGCGCGCAAACCATTCGCGTCTTAGCCTGCGAACTCCAGCGCATTGCCTCGCACCTGGTTTGGCTGGGTACTCATGCACTGGATATCGGGGCGATGACCGTTTTCTTCTACTGTTTTCGGGAACGCGAAAAGATTCTTAACTTAATTGAAGCCGCTTCGGGTGGTCGCTTGACTCCGTCCTACTTCCGCATCGGTGGTTTGATGATGGATTTACCCGCAGGCTTCGAGCGGCGCGTAAGACAGTTTCTTGATGGGTTTCTAAGGTCGGTGGACGAATTC
>JACCSP010000210.1 GCA_013812905.1 Pyrinomonadaceae bacterium | reverse complement strand
GCGTGTGATAACCCTGCTGCTTGAAGTGCTGCGGTAGCGTCACCACGTCGGGGATGGTTTGGCGAAAGTGAGTTGTCAAATCATAGACTCCCGTCGTATCCGGTCTGCGCCCCGTCAAGAGCGAGGTGCGCGACGGGGAGCAGACGGCTTGCTGGGCATACGCGCGATTGAACACGACGCCGCGTCTGGCTAAAGCATCCATGTGCGGCGTGCGCACGAATGAATCGCCGTACGCGCCGCCGGTGGGTCGCAAATCATCCACCGAAATGAAAAGGACGTTTAACTTGCGCGCCCCGCGTAACGCTTGCTCCCGGCGGCGTGAAGACTGTTGAGCATCAACCGGCACGCTGCTTAAAAGAAGAATCAATCCGAGCAGCAGTCGGAAATATGCTGGTCGTAGAACGAACGAAATCATCGTATTCTTATCTGCCCATCCAACCGCCATCCACAATCATCACAGTCCCGTGCAAGTAATCGCTTGCCGGAGAAGCGAGAAAGAGTGCCGCACCGGCGAGGTCTTCGGGCTCGCCCCATCTGCCTGCCGGGATGCGTTCGAGTATCTGACGGTTGCGCCTTTCGTCGGCTTGCAGCGCGGCGGTGTTGTCGGTGTGCATATAGCCGGGCGCAATTGCGTTGACGTTGATTCCATAGCGCCCCCACTCGTTGGCGAGCGCTCTGGTGAGTCCAGCAACCCCGGATTTCGAAGCCGTATACGCTGCGACGTTGATGCCTCCTTGAAACGAAAGAAGGCTGGCGATGTTGATGATTTTGCCGCCTTCTCCATGTTCCAGCATGTGCCGCCCGACGAGTTGCGACAAGCGAAAGACGCTTGATAGATTAACTTCTAAAACGTGCGCCCAATCTTCTTCGCTGCAATCAAACGCAGGTGCGCGGCGAATCGTACCCGCATTGTTGACGAGCACATCAATCTGGTCGAAGGCTTTGATCGTTTCGTCAAAAATCCCGCGCGGCGCTTGGCGTTTTGACAAGTCGCCTTTCACGGCAAACGCGCGGCGTCCGAGCTGTTCAATTTTCTCGCATGTTGTTTCAGGTTCGCGACTATTGCCATGACACGACACATCTGCCCCCGCTTCAGCGAGCGCGATGGCAATGACGGCGCCTAGCCCCGCCGATGCGCCGGTGACGAGTGCCTTCTTACCTTCAATTTTGAAGCGGTCGAGAATCATGCGGCTTCCGCGTCAAGTCGTGCCGGTTCCAACCGCGGCACGAGGCTGTGAATGACGAGCAAGGCGACGAGATAGGCCGAACCCGCCATGATAAAGATAGAGAGGTACGAGCCGGTGCTCTGGAGTATCAACCCGACCGTAGTCGAGATCAGCATTCCGCCGACGGCCCCCGCCATCCCGCCAATGCCGACGACTGAACCCACTGCACGTCGCGGGAAGGTGTCAGACACCAGCGTGAAAAGATTCGCAGACCATCCCTGATGCGCCGCCGCCGCGATGCTAATCAATCCGACTGCCACCCACAAATTCGATGCCTGCGATGCGAACATGATCGGCACGACCGCCAGCGCGCACAGCAGCATCGCGGATTTACGCGCGCGGTTCACCGACCAGCCGCGCTTAATCAGACTTGACGACAACCACCCGCCGCCGATACTGCCGACATCCGCGACGACATAGATCACCACGAGCGGCACGCCGATCTGCGTGATGTTCAAGCCGTAAGTAGTGTTCAAAAACTTCGGCAGCCAGAACAGATAGACCCACCAGATCGGGTCAGTCAGAAACTTACCCAACGCGAACGCCCACGTCTGACGATGCGGCAGCAACCGCCCCCACGCAATGCGCGTCGCTGGCTCCATCGGGTCTGATTGGATGTGCGCGAGTTCTGCCCGCGAGAGCTTCGGGTGCTCTTCCGGTCGCCGATACGCCATGAGCCAGAAGAGGAGCCAGATAAAGCCGAGCAAGCCCGTCAGGATGAACGCCCACTGCCAGCCATAGTTGACGGCAATGAAGGGGACGACGAGCGGCGCGACGATGGCGCCGACGTTGGACCCGGAATTGAAGATGCCGGTGGCGAGCGCGCGCTCCTTCTTCGGGAACCACTCGGCGACCGTCTTGATCGCGGCGGGGAAGTTACCCGCTTCGCCAAGCCCAAGCGTGAAGCGTGCTACCCCAAAGCCGAAGGCCGAGCGGGCGAGCGCGTGTCCCATCGCGGCGATGCTCCAGAAGATGATGGCGAAGGAAAAACCTTTGCGCGTCCCGAACTTGTCCATCAAGCCGCCGACGACAAGTAAGCCGATGGCATATGCCGCTTGAAAAGCCGTGTTGACGTAGCCGTACTCGGCTTCGTTCCAGCCAATCTGAAACTTGAAGTTCTCATCCGTGGCGAGGATGCCTAAGACCTGGCGGTCAATGTAGTTGATTGTCGTTGCGAAGAACAGAAGCGCGCAGATGACCCACCGGTAGCGCCCGATGCGCGCGCCAACTCCCGCATCTGCTGTGAGTGCGGTTTCAACCGCCGTGCCTAACGCGCTTGTCCCGGTGACTGGCGGCACCACCTCCGTCAAACTCTCCGGTACGGTCGGCGCGAGCGCCGGACTGGTAGTGCTCGACGTTTCCTTCGGTGCTGCCATCGCGCTTCTCCTTAAGAGTTTATTTCCGGCTCGCTTCCAAGCCTGAACCGCTTTGTGCGAATTCCGGTTGCACGTTCACGACGCCATATTGTCTATCCTGGACTTCTCTGTGCGCCGCCATCATCCAAATGAAGTTGATGGGGTGGCCCGGAATGCTGACGTTCGGATGATACCCGCGCGGCATCAAGACCGCGTCGCCGTCTCTGACGACGAAGACGCCTTCCGGTTCCTCTGTGTTCGTATAGACCATCTGAATGCCGAAAGCGGGCGCAGGCATGTCGTAATAGACGTACAGTTCTTCGAGCATCTGGTCGTGCTCGTGCGGCGGGAATGATGTCCAGTTGCCGGGGTCTGATTGTGTCACCCCGGCGAGAATGCGTCCGGCTTCGACGTTCTTGCCAAGCAGGATGTTAATCGTGCGTCTATTCGCCGCGCTGCCCGTCACGAACTTGAGCGATGAATCCTTCTCCACATCTGCATATCGCACAACTTGCAAGGGGTAATCCCCTTCAACGTGCGCGGCGCATTCCGCGAAGTCAACTTGTGAATCGGTCGCCACTGCAACAGACGAGTCGCGCGGAATGTAGATCGCATCGAAGCGGTCGAGTTCATGCGAGTCACCGTTAACCGTCACCGTGCCCGTTCCCGACAAGCAGATCAAGCCGGTCTCGTGCGCGCCCGTCTCAAACTGCACACTCGCTTGTTCGCCGTCGAGACGAATGCGTCCGTAGTGCAGATGCTTCATCACACTGTTGCTTGGTGTGACCGCGAAGTGTCGCCCGCGGTGTGCGTTCGTTTTCCGGTAGAGCATTTTGTTCTCTGTATTTGCTACTGGCTGTGTGCTCATCTGTTTCTCCATGTGTAGTGTCGTGTAGTGTCCCTTAAAAACTTTCCTTTCGTTGGGGTGTCCAGCTAAAGCTCCTCTAGTTCTCAAATCTTGAGTGCCGCGCGAATCGAACGCAAAGATGCCGCGATAGTTATCGCTCTTGACGCTTGATGTTGCGCCCGTCAAGCCAGAGCAGAGCGTCAAGCAAGTAATAGTCGCCGTAAGTTAAGCCGGAATCGAAGGGGCGTATCACCGAACCGTGACGCAAGACGCCCGGCGGAGTCGTGTCGCCGTCGCCGACCGGCGTGAGGTAACGGTCAATCAACGCGCCGACGATGCGCTCGCCCGCCGCGCGATACTCGGCGGCGCTGGTTTTATCCGAGACAAGTTCAGAGAGTTGGAAGAACCCGTTGGCGGCGAGAGCAGCGGCTGAGGTGTCTTTGAGACGGAAGTGAACGCCCTCATCGTGATAGTCGTGCCACGAGACGTCGTCATCAGGTGTGCGCGCCATGATGAAGCGGGCGATGCGCTCGGCGGTTGCGAGCACTTTCGGGTCTTTGGTTTCACGCGCCGAAATCGCGAAGCCGTAAAAGCCCCAACCTGTGCCGCGCGCCCATGCGGTTTCGTTACCGAAGCCTTGATGCGTGTGGCCGAACCGGCGGCGACCTGCGCTCGGATCGTAGTGGACGCTTTGAATGATCGAGCCGTCGTCGCGCACAAACCATTCGGACGTCTTCAAAGCGTGAAGGCGTCCGAGTTCGCGCCACTGCGGATCATTTGTTTCACGCGAAGCCCAATACCAGATTTGCAAATTCATCATCGTGTCGATGATTGAATCTTCGCCGCCAACATTCCATGCGGCGATCAAGTTTGTTCGCGGATTATAGAGTTGCTTGAGTCGTGCGGCGGCGCGCAAAGCTCCGGCTTTGTACTTCGGGTCTCGCGTCGCATCAAAGGCGAAAGCCGACGAGTAGTAGTTGAGAAAGCCTACGTCGTGATTTTGATTCGGCTCTTGACCGAGCATCACGTCGTTCCACAGTCGCGCCCAACGAGCGTACTTCTCGTCTTTCGTTTTCGCGTAAAGACGCCACAACTCGCCAACCCAAAAATTGCCCGTCCAGAAGTAACCGTTCTGCTCGCGCCACTCGCCCGTGGCGTTGTCGCGCTCGGTGAAAAAGCCTCGGCCGCGTCCCGTCGTCCACTTGTTCAGCGTGCCATCAAAGTTGGGTTCTTTATCGCGTGCGGAATCTACCTTCGCTGTGTTGCCGTATTCGACGAGAATGCGCGACCACTTTTCCGCCGTGCGGTCAGCCTCCAGACGCATCAATTCGATAGCTTCAGCATAGGATTTACGTTTGACGTTACCGAGCGCGTCGGGCGGAGCGGCGACGGGCGCAGCAGACTTAGAGGCGATTTCGACGCGCGCCGGAGACTGCGCGCCGATGGATAACGTATCCAGGTAACGCTCCCACGCTTCGAGAGATTTCGCGGCCGCAGGCAGGGTCAACGCTGGGTCGAGTCCGGCGACCGAACCGCCATCGGGTACTTCCTGATCCCATACGGCGACGACGAAGAAGTGGCCGCGCATCACCGCGCCTTGTTTTTCGAGCGGCACTTTGACGAGATGATTCGCCGCATCTGTCAGCCCGTCAACGCTTGCGGGCAAAGCATTCGGTAGCAGTATGCCGAGACCAAGATTCTGATCGGGCAGCGATGCGGTGGCGGTCGCGCCTGTCTGCAAGACTTGCTTGCCCCATGTGGCGAGGTAGTGGCGCGGTCTGCCGTTCGGCGGTGAAGGCATCGCGACGAACGCGACGCCAGGTTTGGCGGGAAGCCCTGTAATGAGTTGCAGCCCGTCGCCTCCGCGCATCATGACGGCGTGCTCGAACCAATGCTGCCCTGCCCATGTAGTCAAACGGCTTGTCAGATCAACCGTCTTGCCGCCGACTTTCCATCCTCTGTAATTCAAGTCAACGATGGCGCGCACAGGACCATCGGCGACCACTTTCCATGTGCGTTCGGCAACATCCGCCACCTTGACGGCACGGCCGTCAGCCCACGCGCCGATGGAACCTAGCCCGAGCGCATCGCCGTTCTTGTAGATGTCGCGTCCGAACGGGGATTCCTGGTGATAGTCAACGCCGGGTTGCGCGAAGTAGTCGAGCGCGAGTGCGGGTTGACGCTTGCCGAAAAGGTCAATCGCATTACGCTGGTCAAAGTAGAGACGCCACGCGACGCGGTCGCTCTCCCATCCGGGTCCTTCATACTTCTGATTAAATGCAGCGTGCGCGCGTTTGGGAAAAGAGACGCGCAAGGGCGCGATAACGCTTTCGTCTCCATAAGCAATGGTCACGACGCGCCGCTCGCGCGAAACGA
>JACCSP010000198.1 GCA_013812905.1 Pyrinomonadaceae bacterium | reverse complement strand
GAGATCTGCAGCGCCGGAAGGCGACGACAATGCTCCAGCGTACACTGATGCTCACGTAGTGGCCTATCCTGTCGAGTACATCGCGGGGATCGATTTGTACAACGCCGGGGAATTTCATGCTTCGCATGATGCCTGGGAAGAGCGCTGGATGGGCGAGGTCGGGCCCCAAGAGAAACTCTTCCTGCAAGCGATGATCCAGTCGGCAGTGGCTTTTCATCATTTGGAGATTGGTCGCCCAGGGGCAGCGCGCCGGATGCATCAGATGGCCAAAGAAAAGTTTGCGCGCCTGAATAAGACGGTGTTTATGTCTCTCGACCTGGACGATTATCAGGAGCAACTCGAGCGCGCCCTTTCCTGGCTCTGGGACGCGGCCGATCCGCGTGAGTTGGACCCGCCGCAAGTCACGCCGCCGCGGATCACACTGCTGTCGTCCATCGATGAATTCGATTAAGGAGCTGGCGAAGTACTAGAAAACCCGTGGCAATCCTCAATGACCTACGACTGCTCCTACCTGGTTTATGGCTTGGCGCCGCAGTGTATTTCAGCTCTGTAGTAGCTCCCGGCGTATTTTCCGTGCTGCGTGCGTTTCAACTGCCTAACGTAGGCGAGGTTGCCGGCACGCTTGTTACGCGGACTCTCTCCGTCATAAACGTCAGCGGTTTCATCATTAGCCTGTTTCTACTGGTATCCGCATTCGCTTTGGGAAAAGGGCTGGGAAAGCGTTCATTCTTTCTGGAAGTCGCTTCGCTAATAGTGATGGCCGTTAGCACGGGTGCCGGGAAGTGGGTGATTGCCGCGAGGATGCGCGCACTCCGCTTGACCATGGTTCTGCCGATCGATCAGGTGCCCATCGATGATCCAAGCCGCGTGGCTTTCAATCGACTGCACGGTTATTCTGTCACCGCGCTGAGTATTGCAATGATTGCCGCTCTAATTGTGTTTCTGGTAACCGCGTATCGCGCGCGTTTGAATACCAATTGAATGAGTTGTCAGGAAGAGGACTTCTTGTGGAAATAATCGAACAGATTGATGAGTGGCGTCAGCGTTACGCCGATTGGCAGGAAGAGCGGAGTAGGGTCTCCGGCAATGGTGACGTGGGAGAATCGTATCCGTTTGTGAAGAACAAGCGCGCTCCCTTTACCCCAGCACGCCGCGCCCTGCCAATGCTAAACCTTGCTCTTATCTCCTCGGCGGGCGTCTATATCGACGGGACCGATCCTTTCGACCTTAACGCACCAGGCGGCGACCTTAACTTCCGCGAGATCCCGATTGAAGTTCAAGCTGCCGATTTCCGGTTCGCGGCTAAGGGATACGATTCGGCCGCGGTCCGGCAGGACCTTAATGTGCAGGTGCCACTCGAGCGGCTTTTGGAGTTTGAGGTAAATGGAGTTATCGGCCAACTCAACCCGGTCTTCTGGAGTTTCAGTGGTTTCATCACCGACGCCGCCAGACTTGCCAATGAGATGTTCCCGAAGCTGATCGAGCGCGTCAAGCGATACGACGTTCAAGCTGCGCTGCTAATACCGGCATCACGTCTCTGCCACCAGTCAATTTCGCTGGCCGCGCGAGCCTTGGAACAAGCCGGCCTTCCCACAATGACGCTGGCAGTGGATAAGGATGTCGTGGAATGTGTCCGTCCTCCTCGAACAGCTTTTTATGAGGGCGAACTCGGGAGTATTGCGGGACGCCCGAACTGGCCCCAGCATCAACGCCGCATCCTCGATGAGGCCTTGCGCCTGATCGAACCAATGGATCAGCCAGGCATTTACCAATTAGCGGTGGAACTTGAGACCCAGGTAGAAAACGAACGCGGCGAGAGGTAACCAAGGGAAATGTGGCCAGAATGGGCTCGAAAGAAGGGGCCTCAAAGGCCTATCTTTTCGCTGGCGTCCCGGCTCCCGGGGTTTTGGCAAAGTACCCAGGCCGGTAGTTGAGCTTCAACTGCTTACGCAGTTCTGGATTTGTGATTTCAATCTGAATACGCCGGTAGGAGCCATCGCGGGCTTTGGTTTGAGGAGAGTAGGCCACTAGATATTGCTCGCGCAGGTCCCTCTGAATTTGAGCGAAGGCTTCGCGAAGCTCTCTCTCACTATGTGGAAAATAAGCGCGTCCGCCGGTCTGCTCGGCAATCTTACGTAAGGCGCCCTCATTCACCCCAAAGTTATAACTATCGCCTATGCCGATTGTGTAAATCAACGCATCTGCTTTCTGGGCGCGTTCGACGGCGTCGTGCATCTTTACCTGGCTGATAGTGTCTTCGCCGTCGGTGAGCAGGATGATTGCACGACGTGCGTTATCGGCAGAGTCCTGAAGCAGTTCATTGGAGGTGGCCCATACGGCATCCCAAATTGCGGTTGAACCAGCAAGCGCTTGATTGGTATCCGAGATCGGCGGCGTTCCACCTACTACAATGCCACCACCGATGTAGCCGGCGGGAGGCACAAAGTCCACCCGATCGATGGCCCGACGTAAACGGTCCAGACTTCCTGTGAATCCCTGTTCCAGGGTGACCTCACCGGTAAACGAGACAATTGCGGCTTCATCCTTTCCGGGGCGCAACACGGCTTCCAGAAAAGAGCGCGCAGCTGCCTTCTCATCCGGAAGGGTTCGTTCTTCTGATGCGCTGCAATCAATCAAAATCGCAGCGGAAAGAGGCAAATCGGCGTTCTGCTGAAAGGTGAATATCTCCTGGACCTGCCCATCTTCCAACACGCGGACATCCTCCTTCTTAAGGGTGCTTATGAATCTCTTGTTTTTATCCGCCGCTGTGAAAAAAATATTGGTCAGATTTGTCTCAACCCGCACGACCTCATCAGAGTCTTGGGGCATTTCATCTCTTAGGCGAGGAGTTGGGCTCGGTGAAGGCTCGGGCTTTTGGGTGTCACTGCTGCGTCTTGGACGACTCTTATCCTGCGCACTCCCTGATTCTGATGACTGCTGGGCCAGCGGACGCTCCCAAGCCAACATCACCAGCGCCAGGGCCGCAAAGACAGCCACGACTGAAATCCAGTTTTTACTTCCCGTAAGCAAATCGGCCTCGATTAATAGCTCTTAAGGTCTGACGGAATCCGCAATGGCCTTATAGCCATGCTTTGTTCGCACTTTCAAACCGTCCTGTGGGTCAGCAAGCTTAACCTCAATGCGTCTAAAGCTTCCATCATACCGGTCGTTGGAAGGCTTGTAAGTTACGAGATATTGAGCCCGCAGCTCTTTGTTAATGCGGCTGAATGATTTCTCAAGTGCCAGCATGTCGCCGGTGAAAAACGCCATGCCCCCCGTTTCTTCGGCAAGCTTCACCAGATTGCTATCTGCTCTGTCGCGAACCTGCCCCATCTGCACTCCCGGCACTGTGCCTGCTAACCCAGCCTTGGTTGATATCGCGAAGATGGTAGTCTCAGTTCGCTGAGCAATGTCGATGGCGTCACGCAGATCGGCGCGACTGTAAGTATCCTCGCCATCAGTGATCACCACCAGCACGCGTCTTCCAGAAACCGATCGCAGTTTTTCATCGCAGAACTGCCAGATAGCATCGTAGAGCGCCGTTTGAGTCCCTAACTTCTTGACACCAAACACTGCCCGATCAAGCAAATCAAGCTTGTCCGTAAAATCCTGTTTCAATACGATCTCGTGATCGAAGGTAGCAAATAGCACGCGATCTTTCCGCGGCCGAACCACGGTTTGTATAAAATTCATTGCCGACTCTTGCTCAAACTTCAGCTTGCCTGCGGTCGAAGGAGAGGTGTCCATCAACACCGCGACGTAAAGTTGTGAGACCT
Source organism: Pyrinomonadaceae bacterium (assembly GCA_013812905.1). Taxonomy (GTDB): domain Bacteria; phylum Acidobacteriota; class Blastocatellia; order Pyrinomonadales; family Pyrinomonadaceae; genus PSRF01. The sequence continues at coordinate 50 of JACCSP010000198.1, read as the reverse complement.
GGCCCAAGTCATCAGAAAACGTTTCAATCTTTTGAGGAAGCTTGTCCTCC
>JACCSP010000173.1 GCA_013812905.1 Pyrinomonadaceae bacterium | reverse complement strand
AACTGAGACTCCCTCCCGTCATCGATAGAATCGCCGCGGAACGTCGCGGTCTAATCCTGGTAACTGGGTCAACCGGTTCCGGCAAGTCGACAACGTTGGCGGCAATAATCGACCGGATAAATGCGACTCGCAGCGGTCATATTGTGACTATCGAAGACCCCATTGAGTTCTTGCATCGTGATAAACAATCGTTTGTGACGCAACGAGAGGTTGACGTCGATACGCGTTCATTTGCTGAAGCCCTGCGGGGGGCCTTGCGTCAGGATCCCGACGTGATACTCGTAGGCGAAATGCGCGACCTTGAAACCATCGAGACCGCGCTGACAGCAGCCGAGACAGGCCACCTGGTGCTCTCGACGCTCCACACACTTGACGCCACTGAGACTATTATGCGCATCGTTTCATCATTTCCTGCGCACCAACAGAAGTCGGTGCGTCTGCAGTTGGGTGGCATTCTCAAGGGTGTAATTTCGATGCGTTTGGTTCGCGCTGCGAAAGGCGCGGGTCGGGTTCCGGCAGTTGAGGTCCTGGTATCAACCGGCCTGATTCGCGATTACATAGTAAACGAAGAAAAGACCTATCTCATTCGCGAGGCCATCGCCGCGGGAACCTCGCAGTATGGCGTGCAGACTTTTGATCAATCGCTGTTTCAACTCTTTCAGTCGGGCCTCATATCGATTGAAGAAGCGTTGCATAATGCGAGCAATGCGGACGAATTCAGGATGCGCTGCGCCGGAATTCTCTCCTCAGAGCAGGCCATTAGCAGCAGCCTTGGTCAAACGAGAGGTTTGTCTCCTTCAGTAAAAAGAGAAACTGACGATATGTTCGTGAAACACTGATAGGCTCGAGTAAACTTTCCCGTGTTGGCAGCCTGCTGGGCTGTTGTGCAAATGGCTGCCGATATGTTGTAGTTAGTTGCGCTCCGCCCTCGCCTTAGGATCCAGTCAGCTAGTTCACTCGCATTCGCCGCATGACGCGTACTCCCGAGCGCCAATCTTCGTTTATGTCGAAGCGGTACATTTCTACGTTTGGGGCAATCAAACGAGCCAAGGTCTGAAAGGAGGGATGGACTCTCAGCGTGGGCGCTACAAGATAGACGAGCGGCGATTCGGCGCGAATGCGGCGCTCACCAAAGAGTCTCGCCCGCCAGATGTGCCCTCGACGACGATGCGCTTCAACGCGTTGCCAGTAGTCTGCCCCCTGTAGCACGTGCTCCCGATCCTCCGAAACCTTCAACTCAATAACTACCAGCCGTCCGTCGCGTCTGAGCGCCAGCAGATCGATCGGCCTCACGCCGAGCCGCCCGCCTCTGGCTGTCCGAAACTGGGCATGCAGGGGCGCAACTATTAATCCGGGATCGAGTTTTGAGATGTCGCGACGAAGCAACGACTCAAGCCAGGCCTCGCCGGCGGCGCGGTAGAGAGCGTGTCGGTGATCTGGAGCCAAGGCCGATCTATGCTCGTGTAAATCGCTCAATAACACGTTCCATTCGTATTCGCTCTTTTCATCAAGCAGACGCCGTCGCGACCCTTCGGTTCCAAACCAGACGAGCTCGGAGTCCATCAGCCGTCGTACTCGCGCAAAGGGAAGTCCAAAGTAACGAAGGGTCTCGCCATGACGCGCTTGTATTAGATCAATCGCGACGGGCGCCTCCGCAATAATCGCAAGGGCCGACTCGCTGGTTGCCAGAGGAGCGATGGGCCTGAACCGTGTCAGGCGTTTCTTCCAGAGTTCTTCCAGGTCAGGACAAATAACTTGAGACAGATCGGTCCACGCCTGGTCCAGTTCAAAGATTGAGATTGCGCTTCGCAGACTTCCTCGCAACAAGGCGATACGTACATTCAACGGCTTCACCAGATCCCGTTCGACAAGGAGCCAGAGTTGCTGTACATAAGGAGCCCGGGCGCGCTCGCCCGTGCGCCCGAACCAGAGCAGGGCGGATGAAAGAAACTCATCTACGTCGCTCGCCTTGCTTGCAGCCACTGAGCCAGTCACAGCGATTCGATGGTATTTAAGTCGCAGGAGAATTCGTGCATAGCGTCCAGGTTGTCCGCGTCGCATCCCGGGGCTCAACGATGCCCGCTCGATCTTCGCGCACGGTTGCAAACCGCATGCAAGCTGCGCTAGTTGATGGCAGCGGACTTGCCGAGATGCTCTGACTGTGGCCGCGATCGCATTTGCCGATGTTCGCGGAATCAGCTCAATTACGGGTCGCTCAGCACCCATCCGGCGCGAAGCCTGCAACTCCAACTTCTCCCCCGTCCAATTCCATCCGCGAATTCGCCATGAGCGAGTTCCCTTGTCGGTCCAACAGGAAAGGATTAGTCGATTCTGGAAAAGGTTGATATCAAGCTCACTCCTGCGAAGCGCGTGTGTGTTTCCATCGCTGAGCGTGTAGAACCATTCAGCGTGGGCATCAAGGAGTTCTGCAATACCGAGTCTTGCAGTTTCAAGAACTGAATTTGTGAGGCGCTCGAACATAGTAGCAACTCGGGATGTAGAGGCCGAGTTACTGTATCAGACAGCGGATGAAAGGTATTGACCCAATCTCAGTACACAAACCACGAACTCCCACTAAATGGACACGAACAAATTTCGTGTGGGTCGTGTGTTCGCGGATCGCTTTTTCGGTCGAAATTCGCAAACAGCGAACTGCGGTCTTGCTACACGACGTACAAAGGCACTAAGGGAAATAAAATTAGACCCCCCACACTTAATCCATCCCACTTTTCCTCGTTACTTCTATCGTGTGCTACCATTTCTGGTCAACTAAATTCCGACTAAATAAGACGTAGTTAAGCCAACAATGAAGAATGTTTACCTCGTCGGATCAGCGCGTACGCCAATCGGTCGATTTGGAGGTACCCTCTCTTCCTGGACGGCGGCCGACCTGGGCGTAGCCGCAGCTAAAGAAAGTCTGCAGCGGGCTCGAATCACGCCGGACCAGGTTCAGCAATCGATTTGGGGTTGTGCGCGACAAGCTGGAGGAGGACCAAACGTCGCGCGCCAGATTACTCATCGCGCCGAAGTGCCTGAGACATCGCCGGCATTCACCGTCAATCAAGCATGTGGATCGGGTCTAAAAGCAATCATCCTTGCGACTCAGGAGATAATGCTGGGTCGAGCGGAAGTAGTGCTCGCAGGCGGCACCGAAAGCATGTCGCGCGTGCCGTACTTTGCCGAGGGCGCGCGATGGGGCACGCGCATGGGAAACACTCAACTGGTTGATGGGATGTATCGCGACGGCTTTAATGACCCGCTCTCAGGACTAGTGATGGGCGAGACAGCGGAGAATCTCGCGCGCAGTTACGAAATCTCGCGCGATGAACAGGATCAATATGCTTTGCGGTCACAACAAAGAGCCCAGGCCGCTGCTGAAAACGGTCGTTTCCGCAAGGAGATTGCGCCCCTTCAAATTAAAGGTCGTACGGGCGAAGCGATTATCTTTGACCGCGACGAACATTCCCGCGCCGGCACGACCGTGCAGGATCTCGGAAAGTTGGCGCCAGTTTTTTCCAAAAGCGGAACAGTTACCGCGGGAAACTCCTCCGGGATTACCGATGGAGCGGCGGCTTTAATCGTAATGGGGGAAGAAGCTCTAAAACAGTCTGGTGCCGAACCGCAGGCGCGCGTAGTTGATTATGAAGTAGTTGGCGTGGCTCCGGACATAATGGGGATTGGCCCGGTCCCGGCCGTGCGCGCATTGCTGGAGCGGCAGAAACTGCTACTCACTGACATCGATTTGATTGAGCTGAATGAGGCTTTCGCCGCTCAGGTGATCGCCTGTGATCGCGATCTTCGCTTCGACCCGGAACGGCTGAATGTGAACGGAGGGGCTATTGCGCTGGGCCATCCGATCGGCTGCACCGGGGTACGGATTACCACCACTCTCCTCCACGAGATGAAAAGACGCGGCGCAAACCGCGGGCTCGCGACTCTCTGCGTCAGCGGCGGCATGGGAGTAGCCCTGCTCGTGGAAGGCGTGTGATCAATTCCAGACAAATCTTCCGATTGCAGATGTGGCAACCGCGATATGTCGCCAGCGCGGGGCAACGTCGAGTTTCACGGCCGCGTTTAATGATCGCGCTGCTTCTCTGCGCCTTCGGGTTCATGCTGCTGGCGTGCAGTAGCTCGCAAGGGCCGCCGAGTTCCAATACTGGATCTCCAGATTCTCGAAAATTCGTTTTCATGACACCACCGTTTTCAACAAAAGAACCCGACCGCTACCAGGCGATCCGAATCACCAGCTTCGCTGAAACACCGGGCACCGAAAATTCCTCAGTCTCGCAAAGTAATCAGGTATTAATTGCTCGGGATGGTGAGAAGCGACGCGAAGAATACTCCGCTGGAGCGAGTGGGCAGATTGTTTATCTCGAAGTCCACGCAGGTCGTTTCATTCTTCTGCCTAATAACAAACTGTATGCCGACCTAAGTACAGCATCTAACCAAACTGATCCAGGTGGTCGTCCTTATGGCTCCTCAGATGACTCCCCAAGTCTTTCGCCTGAGCAACTCTTGAATGAGGCACACGGGCCGGCAACCTATGAGAAACTGGGCATTGAAACGCTTGCCGGCCGCTTGACGACCAAATACCGCGTCGTAATGGTCGCCGGAGCTGACTCACAGAATGAGACCTTAATATGGATTGATGAAGCTCTCGGTATGCCAGTCAGGTCGGAGGCAACATCCAGGTCCAGTGGGTACTCCTCGAAGGTAACGATGGAACTGAAAGACTTAAAGCTGGAGGTAGATGAGCGTTTGTTTTCATGGCCCCCGGATCACAGAAAGGTCCAGGCGCGGCAGATTTTTGACCTGATCCGAAAGGAGCGAAAACGGGCCATTCCCCAACAGCAGGAAAAATAAGCCAACCTCATCGTGTGCTCAGGCATCGGAAAGGCGCACACTAAGGCGGTGTGGAGATTTCTAAGCCCAGAAGGAACTGGGTCAAAAACCTTGGGCGAGCCGCGCGACCCCCCGATCAGGTAATCTTCTTTCGTCTATTCGGGGCCGCGCGACACTGGCCCACGGCTATTAACTTAATTCCCTCCGGGCTAATGTCTCACACAGTGACTCACTAACCGTTGAAGAAAGGCCTTTTTAGAAGTGAAAATCAAGATTCTCAACAGCGTGTTTGTCGTTAGCTTGTTGCTGGCCGGATTGTCGAGCGAGCTTACCGCGCAAACCAGACGTGGAGTTGCGGCCAGGACGCGTCAGAATCTTTTGTCCAGGCTCCCGCTATCGGACGCCGTGGCTCAGATCAACGTTAAGCGTGTGCTCACTGAAGCTTTGCCCAAACTCTTGGTGCATAACTCCGTTAAGCTGGCGGATGTTGATTCTCAGATCGAACAATTTAAGACTCGCACGAGTCTTGATTTCCGCTCCTTCGATGAGCTTGCCCTGGGCATGCGTTATAGCTATCCCTCATCGGGTATTACCAAGATCGGCACCGTAGCAGTGGCCCGCGGAACTTTCAATACGGGCTCCATCGTTGCCGCGGGAAGAGGGGCGTCCAGCGGCAAATACCGCGAAGAAAAATATCTAGGCAAGACCATTCACATCTTTACTCTGGACCAGCAGGTGAAAGTCCTCGGCGTGCTGGACTTGAAGATCACGGAACTCGCGGTTACTGCGCTGGATGCGAACACCTTGGCGCTGGGCGACGTGGATCGAGTTCGCAACACCCTCGCTGCCGGTAAGTTAAAGAGGCCACCCAATTCCGAGTTAATCGTCTTGGCTACGCAGGATCCAAAGGCGATCATAGGTTTCGGGGGGGACGTCTCAGCGCAGTTGCTTCAGAATCTTCGCATCGGTAACGAAGCAATCGCTAAGGATCTGGCCGCCGTACGGCAGACCTACGGATCACTCGGTATGACTGACAAGGACTTGGAGCTGTTCGTTGCGGCGCGCACGGTCGATGCCGGTTCTGCTCGCAGCCTGGGGGATACCTTAGAAGGTTTGAAACAGTTTGGAGCTCTTTTCACAAACCGGCTGTCCGGGATCAAAGGGGTTCTGGCCAGGAGCGCCTTGGGAAATCTAAGAATCACCACCCAAGGCAATGAACTTAAAATCCGCACCGCCGTGGCTCAGTCAGATGTCGCTCCCTTGGTGGGCGAATTGTAATCGGGCTGGCTCGGGTCTGAGATTTCAAATCTTAGACTCAGACGGATTCAGAAGTAAGGCTGGCAGGGTTGTGTGGGCAAACCCGGGAGTTCAACTCGCTGAGGACTTCACGTTGCCACCAAAAAAACGTATATGCTCACAGTCTCCGAAACTAATGCCGGTTACTTTTCGGGAAAGGGAAATTGGGACTGAGGTGCGCCAACAGCCGGCTCGCCCTCCTCCATAGCCGCCAGCACGTCCTGGTAGATTTTTATCTTGCCCGCGCGTTTCATCTCCTCCTGAACTTTACTGACGTAGTCGTCCCAGAGCTGGGTCTGGCGCTCAGTCAGCAGCGACTGGGTCATCTCCAGCCGCCTTGAAGCAAACGCTGCCAGGTCCGCGTCGACACGCTTTGTGACCCCCACGATCACCCAGTTGTCTCCCACTTTAATCGGAGTCTTAGTTATTTCCCCAACCTTCAAGCCATAGGCTACTTCGTCCAGCGCCGGACTGATTCCGGCCTTTCCGATTCCACTGCCAATCTTCCAATCCTCTTCACTGCCCACTTCAAAACCAGCTTTCTCACCTGCTGCTTTGATATCGGCGACATTTTTCATTGCTGCGAGTAACGCTTTGGCCTCTTGTTCTAGCTGCTCTTTCGCCCTTTGCTGTTGTAGCGTCTGTGTAAGCCGGTCCTTAATCTCTTCGAGCTCGGGGATGCGGGGCTCTTTCTTCTCAACGAACATCGGAATTGCGAAGCCGCCCTTCACGCCTGTGCGTTCGCCGACGTCGTTGGGTTTATTCAAAGGTGCAATAGCTGCCTCAAATTGTTGGTTGCTTCCAATTTCGGGCACATCGTCACCCGGCTTGATATAAGGAGTCTCTTTGACAATCTCTGCCGGGCTCATGTTGGCTTCAGCAGCCAATTCCAGCGCTACCTTGTTGGGATCTTTGGTTTCTTTCAAACGCGCCTGCGCCCGCTCCGCGAGCTTCGCTGCCACCGCATACGCTCGACGGTTGCGCGACGAGACCAACAGGGTCGGCTTAGCTTCTTCGAAGGTCTGTTGCACAGCCTCGTCTCGACGTAAGATGTACCAGTTTCCGCCATGTTTGATGGGAATATCGGAGATGTCGCCCGGCTCCATATCGACGGCCCGATCATAGAGACTGTCGGGTTTATTCGGATTCTTCTTGACGAGGCGGGTCAGAAAGCCCCCGTTTTTTGCGGTTACCGGATCTTCGGAGTTGCCCCGCGCCAGCTCGGCGAATGCTTCTTTAGTTGACTGGCCCGACGTTCCCCGCGCTTTCTTAATTAGGTCTTTGGCTTTTTCTTCTACCTGCTGATCCAAATCCTGGCGCGCAACTTTAAGAAGAATCTGCTGAACCTTGACTCCTGCCTGCTTGTTCTCCGCCGGCAGCCCTGCGAATTCGTCGCGCAGGTCCTTGTCGCTAACCTGAAGTTTCGCACCAGCTTTTTCCTGGTTTATGAAGACGTAACGGATTTTCTTCTGGGGCTCGAGAATGCGGTAGTCAGTCTTGTGCTGCTCGTAATGGTTTCGCAGTTCATCGTCTGACACCTGAATCTTCTCCCCCAGTTTTTCGGAGGACAAGAGGGCATAGGACAAGCTCATGGTAGTTGTCTCGCGCTGGTAGTTTTCCTGCACCTCGTCATCAGAAACGCTGACACTCGAGGTAACAAATGCCTTGAGCTTCTCCTGAGCAATCGCGTCGCGAACATTTCGCTCAAAGGTTTCAACATCGCCGTAGCGCGCCACAATGGATTCCTTGTATTTATCCAAGCCCACGAACTGACCCGAGGCGTCGGTAAACTGTTTTCGGATTCTCTCGGCCACTTCCGCGTCGCTGGCTGCCAGTTCCAGACGCGCTGCTTCCTGCGCAATCACGCGATCGCGAATCAGTCCATCAAGGAAGCGCTTATTTCCGCCAAGTTGAGCCAGGCTCATCTGGCCGCCCAGCATCTGCTGGTAGTTTTCTCTGAGGCGGGCGAGGGCCGCCACAGTAATATCATCGCCGCCAACTTTGGCGATCACTTCGGTGTTTTTCGTAGGATCGAGATATCGAGCGGAGCGTCCCGGCGCATAGAAGACTATTAAACTGACAGCCATGATGAGGGTACCGCCAACAATAAGGATGCTGCGCGTCCGTTTGAGGCGACCTAATTGTTTGAGCATAATTTACCTTTCCAGCAAATGGCGGATTGTAAAGGAGCGGCGGTAGCTCTGCAACTGGCCACGGTGCCGGATGTCCGAGCCCCCTGGTCAGTATCGGATTTGCCACATGAAAGCGACATTATGAAAGGTGATTCTCTTGAAAAAGGAGCCGACACCTGACACCAGACACCTGAGACCTCGCACGACCACCTGACACCTGACCCAGACAATGCTATTTTACTTACTTCAATGAACCCGATGGGCAGCTCAACATGGTTATGGGTCGGCTTCTCTGTATTTATCCTGCTCATGCTGAGTCTGGACCTAGGACTCTTAAATCGCAAAGCCCACCAAATAAAATACCGCGAAGCTGCAACCTGGAGCGCCGTCTGGGTCACCCTGGCAATGATCTTTGCCGGGCTTGTCTTCTACTATCAGGGAAGCAACCGCGGCCTCGAATTTCTAACGGGTTACCTCATTGAGCTTTCCCTCTCGGTAGACAATCTCTTCGTTTTTCTACTCATTTTTTCCTATTTTAAGGTGCCGGCCAAATATCAGCACCGGGTGCTTTTCTGGGGCGTGATGGGTGCGCTGGTAATGCGCCTGACGATGATCTTCATCGGCGCAGTGCTGATTAATCGCTTCCACTGGATCATATATATCTTCGGCGCTTTCCTGGTCTACACGGGCATAAAGATGTTCAAGCAGGAAGAACTCGACATTCAGCCTGAAGATAATCCCCTGGTGAGATTGGTAACTCGATACATCCCGATCACTCGTCACTACGAAGAGCAGAAATTTTTCACCCGAATAGACGGCCGACTGACGGGCACGCTGTTGCTACTGGTACTAGTGATCGTCGAGGTCACCGATCTTGTTTTCGCGGTGGATTCCATTCCGGCAATCTTTGCCATTACCACCAACACGTTCATCGTCTACACCTCAAACGTTTTTGCTATCCTCGGCCTGAGATCAATGTACTTCCTGTTAGCTGGAGTGGTTGAGAAGTTTCAGTACCTCAAGATGGGACTAGCGATCGTGCTCACGTTTATCGGTGCTAAGATGCTTATTGTAGCGGTGAACGTGCATATCCCGATTTGGTTCTCGCTCACGTTCGTGGCGGCCGTGCTGCTCGGCTCCGTAGTGGCTTCGCTGCTCTGGCCCAAAGATTGCGAGATGGATATTGATATAGAGCTCCCGGAAGGATTCGACGCCCCTTTTGAAGACGTCGAATTCGCGACTACGCAGAAGATGGAAGTCGGCAGGTTAGCCGACAGAGCCAAATCCGGTGAAGAGGTCCCCGAAGAACAGCCGGAAAGCGTTGAGCGTCGCTGACGTAACAGTCTGTTCCGGTGGCTACTTTACCCGTGGAGCAGGAGCACACTTAGAATCAGGTAGTGTCATATTTCAGACTTGACATGTGTAAGCGATCCACGAAAGCATGCGAAATGGCACGAACGCACTTTTCATGTTCGTACGTGTAATTTCGTGGACCGTTTTCAATCGATTTTTCAACTCTGACAAGCCTGGAATCACATCGGGTCGACAAGGGAAGATTCACCGGGTTAAGATGGCTTTCAATTCAAGAAGCGTTTGACGATAAGCGTTAATGACCAGGCACAGACTACTTACCGAACTCCTCCTAATGGTGCCGCTTCCGCGCCGCGCATCCTAGCGCAGTTTTGTCGGAGCGGCGAATCCTTAGAACCCGATATCAGCAGACCCGGCCGAATTGATTTGGGGCGGACAATGCTCAAAATGAACTTTTTGTGCATTCGAAGCAATGATTCACGAAAATAGCGCGGGGGATACAAGCGATGGACGAAAAATATTTTCCGGATGCAATTGAAAAGAAATGGCAGGGGCGTTGGGATGAAGGACGTGTGTTTGAGGTCAGTAACGATGACCCGCAGCCGAAGTTCTATTGTCTGGAGATGCTACCTTACCCGTCGGGCTTCCTGCACATGGGCCACGTGCGCAACTATTCAATCGGAGACGCCCTTGCCTGGTACAAGCGTCTGCAAGGTTTCAAGGTGCTGCATCCGATCGGCTGGGACAGTTTTGGTCAGCCAGCCGAACAGGCCGCGATAAAACGTGGCGTAAATCCGCGTGTTTGGACCGAAGAGAACATCGCTCATATGCGCGGCCAACTCAAGCGCCTCGGCATCGGCTACGACTGGTCGCGCGAGATCGCCGCTCATAGACCTGAGTACTACAAGTGGGACCAGTGGTTCTTCCTGAAGATGTTTGAACGGGGCTTGGCTTACAAAAAGCAATCGCCGGTTAACTGGTGTCCCAAAGAGGGCACCGTACTCTCCAATGAACAGTCGTCGGGGGGCGTCTGCTGGCGCTGTGGCACGGACGTTGAGAAGCGCAATCTCGAACAATGGTTCCTGCGCATCACCGAATACGCTGAACAACTGGTCGGACAAATGGAACAGATCGAAGCAACCTGGCCAGAGAAGGTGCTGAAACGCCAGCGCGATTGGGTCGGCCGCAGTGAAGGCGCCTACATCGACTTCGCAGTCAAAGACTCGCACAAACAGATTCGTGCCTTTACGACGCGCATCGACACGATTTTTGGCGCCACGTCAATCGTACTTGCGCCCGATCACCCGCTCATCGCGGAACTGCTGGAACAGTCAGCGTTAAAGCGTGATGTCCAGAAGTTTGCTGAGAAGGTGGCGGCAGCACGGGCCAGTCGCGGCGATCCGGCGGAGGAAGAAGTTAAAGAAGGACTAAACACCGGAGCGTTAGCCATCAATCCGTTCAGTGGCGAAAACATTCCTGTTTGGGTGGCAAATTATGTGCTGATGGATTATGGCTCGGGAGCAGTGATGAGCGTGCCCGCTCATGATGAACGCGACTTTGAGTTTGCGCAGAAATATTCTCTTCCGATTCGACAAGTCATCGCTCCGGTTACCCACGCTCAGCCGCCAGCGGAGCCGGTATCAAAAACCGGAACGGACCAGTCGGTCGAAATGCACCAGGCATTCACGGAATATGGAGTGCTGATCAATAGCGGCGAGTGGGGTGGAAAACTTTCAGAAGTGGCCATACGCGAGATGGCCCAATACGCGGAGCAGCAAAAATTCGGCGGTGGGGCTGTTACTTACCGCCTGCGCGACTGGGGCGTCTCTCGCCAAAGGTTCTGGGGAGCGCCGGTGCCGATTATCAATTGTGAAGATTGCGGCGCCATGGCTGTGCCTTACGAGGATCTTCCAGTCGTGCTCCCGGACACGGCAGAGTTTACGGGCAGCGGTCAATCGCCATTGGCCGGGGTGGCGGCGTTTGTGAATACAACATGTCCCAAGTGCAAGCGTCCAGCGCTCCGAGAGACCGACACGATGGACACGTTTGTGGATTCCTCGTGGTACTTTTTTCGCTACTGTGATCCCGGCAACGACTCCGCACCATTTGATCCGGCAATAGCTGCGCAATGGGCACCGGTCGATCAGTACATTGGTGGGGATTCACACGCGGTGATGCACTTGATCTACACGCGCTTTTGGACGAAATTCATGCGTGATATCGGTATGGTTTCGTTTGATGAACCAGTGAAAAGACTACTTACCCAGGGAATGGTAACGAACCTCGTGGAGGGCACGGACGAATGGAAAGCGATGTCCAAGAGTCTCGGCAACGGGGTTGACCCGGACGAGATGATTGCCGCGTTTGGGGCCGATGCAGCACGTCTTTTTGTTCTCTTTGCGGCCCCAGTCGAAAACGAGCTGCGCTGGATCGAGACGGGGATCGAAGGAGCAGTTCGCTTTCTCCGAAAAGTTTATTCGATGGTATGGCGCTGGCACGAGCGCCTCTCGGATTCGTCTCAACGACATGACGTCCAGAGCACCGAGGAATTGAGTCCAGGGGCCTTGGCTTTGCGCCGAAAGACGCACCAGACCATCGTGCGAGTGACCAAAGACTTCGAGCATTTGCATCTCAACACGAGCGTGGCTGCACTGATGGAACTCTTCAATGACCTGAATGATTTTAGCGCGCAGCCTGATACCGCATCGGCGGCGGACCTCTTTGTGGTGCGCGAGGCTCTGGAATCCCTAACTCTGATGCTCGCACCTTTCAGTCCCCACATAGCGGAAGAGATGTGGGAACGTCTGGGCCACGCAGGCGGTCTTATCAAAAGGCTTGGCCCGGGCGCAAAATGGCCTACGGCGAATGCTGAACTGGCCCGAAAGGCCGAGCTTGAGATTCCCATACAGGTGAACGGCAAGCTTCGGTCTCGCCTAACGGCCTTGCCAGAGGTAACCGAAGAGGAGTTGCGCGCGGCGGCGGTGGCTGATGAGAAGGTGCGTCATTTTACAAAAGGCCGCGAAGTTCTGAAGGTCATTGTGGTACCGCAGCGGCTCGTAAATATAGTTGTGCGCTAAAGGAGGGAATAGGGGGCAAGCGCCCGGTGTTAAGAGTGCCTACCAGGACTGCGTCTTCCCTTGCGGTGGTGAACTGATTTCAATTTTCCTTTTGTACTTTGGACGCTGTAAAGCAAAACCGTAGTTTCGCTTTTTGGCTATTCCGACCGATCTAACATCGACGATATCACACGAACCGCCACGAAGTTATTAGCGCCCTCTCGTAATTCCACCCCACGCGGCTGCCCGCGCGGATCGTTTTAACGCTGCCTTTGACTAAGTAAGGCCGGGAAGCTCATTACGACCTACTAATCGGAGAGTCAAGTTGCTTGCTGCCTTACAGTTAGTTAGAATCGGTAGCGCGTTTGCACCATTCAAGTGAGGGAAGGTGTGTCAGGTCCTCTATCCTCTGTGCCCACCATTAGCGCGCTGCGCGCCCGGGTTCTCAGGGTACGAGTCTCATACTTCCCGCACTGATCGCAAAGAAATTGTTTGCTGTAGGAGAATACCGATGAAAACCTATGCAATGTTGCGCGTTGCGCTTACATTCGTGGCGCTATGTTTGACCTTGCTGTCGACGGCCACCGTAGCGTTTGGGCAGGACGTAGGTGCAGACGTCGGTGGGGGGGCGGGGATCTTTCGACCTCGGAATCCCGAAGCCAAGAGAAGCGCGACGAAGCCCACGACGCCGGTAACTAAACCGTCAACCAGGCCGGGCCCCCGCAGCAACCGGGGAGCAGCGGCGGCAGCAGCAGCTGCTGCGGAGCGAGTCGAAGACATGCTGGCAAAGGGGAATGAATTTCGCGATGCAAGGCGTTTCGCCGAGGCGGAGGAAGCATATCAGGGCGCGCTGAAGATTAAGCCACGAGATGCGCGAGCCGCCTACGGTCTGGGAAACGTTTATACGGACCAGCAACGCTGGGAAAATGCCGAGATGGCTTATCGCAATGCCGCCCAGTGGAGCCCTTCAAATGTTGATGCGCTAGTGGCGCTCAGCGTAGTTCTGGTTCAACCCATGACCGGGGCAGACAACGCCAAACGTTTAGCAGATGCCGAAGGCTACGCTCGACGAGCTGTCCAGTTGCAGCCAAAGAATGCAGTGGCGTGGGATCGACTGGGTGTCGCGTTGCAGTCGCGAGGATCTTTCACGAACGAGACGGAGCAAGCCTATCGCCGTGCGGTCGAGCTCGATCCTCAGTTTGCAGTTGCCTACGTCCACCTTGGACGCGTCTTAAAACGGCTTGGTCGTAGTAATGATGCGGCGCCCCTTTACGACCAGGCCATCAGTCTTGCGAAGGAGGCGGCCACGCTTAATCTGGTTGCTGAATCATTGCAAGGCGAGCAACAGTGGGAACAGTCTGGTCCAGTGCTCAAACGCGCCTTGGCGCTTGAAGAGCGCAACTCTACAACGCTGCTTCTGATGGGTAGGATGTTGGTTGTCTTGAAAAGGTATCAGGAGGCCGAGCCTTATTTGAAAACTTCGACGGAAGTTAGTCCCCGAGCCTTCCAGCCTTTCAATCTGCTCGGCCGCACCTATTTGGCGCTGGAACGCTACGCGGATGCGGAGGTTACTTATGAGCGTGCGGCCACATTTGCTTCCGTGGGAGATCGCAAACAGCTGGCCGGGGCTTTCGGATTTCAGGGCGTTGGCGATGGTTATCTCAAAGCTAAGGAGCACAGCAACGCCGCTCGAGCTTACCAGAGGGCGCTGGAGCTTGATCCCGGCAATAAAGAGATAGAGCATAAACTTTCGAACGCCCGATCACGTTGATCCGAGAGCTAAAGACAAAAAGAGGTCCTTCCATGAAGCGTTGCCCCAAATGCAGTCGAACATTTCCAGATGAGAGCCAAAAGTTTTGCACGGTTGACGGCGGTCTCCTGATTTCCGACCCGGTTTTTGATCCTAACATGACCATCCGAGCTACCGCCGCGGATGTGTCGCCGCCACTTCAACCGCACAAGGACCATGCTACCACCAGCCGCGAGCTTCCGGATCTGAATGCGACTATTGCCTCCATGGCGAATGCACCAACAGTCGCTTTTCCTCGCAAAACCGGACCGACTGGGACAACCACCGCTTCCGACATACCACTTCCGCCACCCGGAGTCTCGACCTTACCAGGGACCACTGCCAATCCACGAGAAAAAGCGAAGTCAAACCTGCCTCTAATTCTCGGGGCTGTCGGCTTGGTCCTCTTGTTGGGTGTCGCGGGGCTGGCAGGCGTTTTCTTTTATGTCATCAAACCCCGTCTGACGAAATCTCAAGATGATCTCGTAGTCATGCAGGACGCCCCACAAGCGGAAGCAAGAAACACGAACACGACGGTCGAAAATATAAATACTAAGAGCACGCGCGAAGATTCCGAGGGAGCGTTTGTGCCTCCTCCCGGCACAAGGAAATTCGCCAACTCCACTAGAAACCTGGACGGGAAGCTATCCGAGCATTACCTCGACTTCTCTTTCTACTACCCGGAAACCTGGCAGACTGATGCGAAAGCTGGAGTAGCGGGAGCCAGCAATTTCGTAAAAGTCGAACGCCGTCTGCCACCTGACTTCACGCAAGAGAATTTCGCCGTCGGTTGGTACACTAGTAAGGGAACCTTCGAAGCGGACAATCCGACATTCCCACGCTTGGTGGAACTGCTGGGCACGAATCTTGCAAAGAGCTTTCCGGAGTACCGCAAGGTCTCCGAGGGGCCAACAAAAGTAAATTCTCTCGACGCTTATGAATTTCGGTTTGTAAGTCTGTCTAAAGGAACTGAGAAAGGCGACCTTCAGGTATGGGGCCGCGTGATCTTTCTGCCTGCAGGCTTTGAAGGCCAAACCGCAGGCGCAACTCTGATCATGCTAGCCACTTCCCTGGCCCCCGAATTGTCAGGAGTTGAAGACGTAGGCGAGAAAGGTGAGATGCCCGTAATTCTCGAGTCGTTTAGATTTGCGACGAAGTGAAATTCGCAAGCGGCTGAGAAGGGAATGTTATGCTGTTCCCAGATCAAGGAATTACTGGCCCGCACGGAATGTGTAAGATGTCAAAAGAGAACCGAGAAAAAAATCGTTACTTGACCCCCGCGCGTCTCGCCTTAACCGTTCTGGTGTGGTCACTGGTTTCTGTGGTTTCAAGCTGCAACTCTACGGATGGAATTGGGAAGCCAGGGCCGGTCTCAATCAATCCTACCAAGCCCGCGCCGGCCGCTCCGGGCTCGATGCTGACGTTGCCTTCTTTGGTACTTGATACCGAGTTGAAATCTATGAACGGGCGGCCCATCAAACTTTCGGACTATGCCGGAAAGGTTTTGGTGGTGAATCTATGGGCGACCTGGTGCGGACCGTGCCGCATGGAGATTCCCGAATTGGTCAAGTTTCATAAGGAATATCGGGTTAAGGGTTTGGAGGTCGTCGGTCTTTCAACCGAAGATCCGGAAGCTTCGGCGGCGAGTGTGCGACGCTTCGCGCAGGAGTTCAACATGGACTATCCGGTGGGTTGGGCCACTCCGGAGGTGGCCCTCGCTCTGATGCAGGGGCGGGACGCGATTCCTCAGAGCTTTGTAATTTCACGCGACGGCCGCATTTTGAAACGGTTAGTCGGATTTAGTGCGGCCGCGACGCCGCAACAGCTAAGAGAGGCTATTGAAGAAGCACTGAAGGGGTAGGACCCTCGTCAGGGCTTCGCCTTTTCCTCCTCGGCTTCCTTTGCGGCTTTCAAACTCCGCTCACCTTCTTGCTTGAGCTGTTGAGCTTCCCGCTCCAATTTCTCGTCTTGCAGTCCATGAGCCACTTGCTCTTTCGCATTACCTTCAATCACCTTCATTTCGGCTTCGACCCGCTCCTCAACTTGATCTATCGGAGCGGGCTCATTCATTTCATCCTGGGTCACGATCTTGTTCTTATCTATCTCCATAATAACCCCCCAATACCCTTCAATTCTACATGCTCATTCTCTACTTATTGAATTTAGTTTAGCGAAAGTCTGTGAGTGAGGCCAGGCTTCGGATGGCCTCTTCGTGGATCCCTTGTTGCCCCAGAAATTTAACCAGCACCCATTTTGTTGTATTGGGTCGACAAATGACGATCCGAGCGTTAAACTTGCGTCAATGAGTCGTAACCTCCCTTCAGCAGGAATCTTTCGGTTTGTGCTGGTGCCTATCCTCAGTCTTTGGATAGCTGGCGCCGGATGCATAATTGGATGTGAAGGGATAGCTTCGGCTGCGGCGACTGTTCCGAACTCTAGCCAAGAAATGCATTCAGGGCACCAATCAGGGCGGAAAGCCACGATAGGTGCTGTCGGTAACGCCTGCTCGTCAAGTGGATCCCGTAGTTGTTGCACAAAGAACGCTGTGGTAAAGAAACCAGAAACTCAGCGAACCGGCAAGTCAGACCTCACCCGGCTTACGGTCGGTGGATCCTCTTCTGGCCTGTTGAAAGACTGCCCGCTTGCAGTAGGTAAAACCGCGATTGCCGCCAAAATACGAAGTGGCGAGGTCGCTGTCGGTCCGGTACTTGCCCATTGGATTCTGGATAGTGAGTATATGCAGGAGCGAATCTCTCCGCCTTCTCCTCCGACTCGATTACCCAATCGAGAACATACCTACCTCCGCTGTTGTGTCTTCCTGATCTAGAGATCTGCCTCCGAGAGGACAGACATCGCGTCTGCCCACAGCGATATCAGTCTATTTGCTTAATCAGGCAATAATCTTTTTCTTAGGGAGAACAAAATGAAAAACGTTAGAGGGTTTGTCCTGGGCCTTGCGCTCGGGCTCGCGGCCGCCGTTTCAACTGTCGGCCTCGCTCAAAACTCAACACCAAAAGACCAGAAACCGAAAAGCGAATCGTGTTGTGCAATGGAGTCGTGCTGTTGCAAGGGTGATTCCTGCTCGATGAAGAATCACTTCAAAGACCATTCAGAGAAGGATGGATGCTGCTGCAGTGGTGACTCTTGCAAGATGAAGATGAAAGACAAGCCCAAGGAAGGCTAAACGTATCCCCGGAGCCCGAATCTCGAGCGTTGGAGCGAGTCTTACGCTTCATCTCGAGGTCCGGGCGAGGGGGTTATTTAGAGCTGGCACACGGGCATGCCGGGAAATTTCGGGTGTCTGGTTGTTCATGCTTCGCTACAACGATCTCTTCATGGAACTGTCAGCGTCTTGCACGATCCCCCTCGCCGATCGGGTGACCTGGTTTACTTACTCTGGCTATTACACGCTTGCCGCGCCTGATGTTCTATTGCTAGTCGAAAAAAAATATACTAATCGGAGATAATAGGTCCATGAAAACCAGATTCTTACTCATACTCCTTGTCACGCTGACCTTGGGCGCCGGGGCTCTGGTGGTGATGAAGCCGGGAGGCGGGGTTACAGATGTCGCGCACGAACACCTTGTGCCAACAGTGGCTGCTCCCAGTACGCCCGATGCCCAAAACCAGGCTAAGCCGCGAATCCCCGCTTATCAAGAGGCTTCCGAAGTCGGAAACCTTCCTCCAACGTTGCCGGCCTCCGAGTTCGTTGGCAAGACTCAAGAAGCATATGAGGTCGCTAGAAACATTCCCGACACTCTGGCTCAACTGCCTTGTTATTGCGAGTGCGATAAAGCCTTCGGCCACAAGAGCCTTCACACATGTTTCGTAGATGACCATGCCTCGCACTGCGCAGTATGCGTCGATGAAGCCCTGCTGGCTTACAAGCTTCAGAAAGGTCAAAAGCTGACACCGCATCAGGTGCGCGAAAAGATTATTGAGAAGTATTCAGTCGAACATCAGCACGAATGAGCTTTCAAACAATGAAGCGAAAGACTGTAATGGCAATCGCCGTGGCCCTGGTCGTAACGGCCACAGCCAGCGGCCATGACCTGTTTATGAAGCTCGATTCCTACTTTCTGGCTCCAAACACGAGAGCCAGCGTGCGCCTCCTGAATGGGACCTTCCAAAAGAGCGATGGGCTGGTTGCTCGTGACCGCTTCAGAGATATCAGCCTATTCGCTCCGGACCTTGGAGCGCCAATCAGCCAGTCGCTGAAGTGGCGGGACGAGCGTCAGACGACCGTGATGGAAGTCAAAACGGGGGGACCAGGAACTTATCTGGTGGGGGTTTCAACCAAACCCAGGGAGATTGATTTGAAGGCCCCGGAGTTCAATCGTTACCTCCAACACGACGGCATTCCGGACACTCTTGCCGAGCGAAAGAAAAACAACGAATTGAATAAAAACGTCCGCGAGCGTTATTCCAAACACGTGCGCGCTATGTTTCAGGTGGGAGACGAGCTATCCGACGATTACAAGCGACAACTCAATTATCCCGCGGAGATCATTCCTCAGCAGAATCCCTATGCTTTGAAAGTGGGAGATACGATCAGCGTGCTTTGCACAGTGGAAGGTCAGCCCGTGGCGAATCAGTTTGTCATGGCTGGGTGGGAGTCGCGCGATGGGAAACTGCATCTACTCGAGGCGCGCACAAACGCGCGCGGGCTCGCGACCTTGAAGCTCGCCGGTGCAGGGAAGTGGTACGTGAAGTTTATTCACATGCTGCCGCTGGCACACCCTGATCTCAATTACGAATCGAAGTGGGCCAGCTTGACTTTTGAAATCAGAAACAGGAAAAGAGCCTAATAATCACCCGGAAATGTAACGCACGTTGCTTTTTTTGCTCTGTTCTGCTCCGCGACAGATTGCGCGGTTTAAGGGGGTTCCGCCTCACCTATCGATTTCACCCGCGCTTTGCAATTGGCCATTGAATATAAGCCCCGCGCCGGAGAATTCGCCCCGCTCGCAAATCTCCTGATACTGACAGAGACCAAACGACGGCCAGCGATCTATAGGAGCGACCGACATGCCTCGCACCCATCTGTAATCCCGATCCATCAGCCATACGCTACTGCGCGTACCGACCTGTTGGGGTTGCACTAGTGTCTTGCTCGCAAAAGCTGGGTTAGCCCGCAACCGCTTGCTTATTAAAAGCGATCGTGGGCCCAAGTCAGTACCACCGCGTGGTAGCGGATGGCCGTCACGCTTGGGGACTGGATTCGCACGATATGGCTTAACCTTCCAACATGGCCTCTCAAAGCTACCGTTATCACTTCCGTGCGTGTACTATCAGACGAAACAAATGAGCGAACTTTACGGGTAGTCAGCGCAAAGTTCTCCCTTTCGCTCGTTCAACATCAAATGTTTGAGGGGAGGGTTAGTTATGAACTTTTCAGCGCGAGGGACTATGGCCAGTGCGGTCAGCGTGTTTATTTTGCTGGCAATAAGTGCAGTTTCGGTGCCGGCGCAGAAAAAATCGAGGACCGTGGACGCGGCGCGGCATGCAAGCGCGGCGGCTAAGACGTTCACTGAAATCATGAACGTCAGAGACAAAGCGATTCCCAAGGAGTTGCTGGATAAGGCTGAGGCGATTGCAGTCTTCCCGGGAGTGATTAAAGCTGCATTCATTGTTGGCGGCCGTGGCGGTCAGGGGATAATTAGCAAACGCGTAATGCGAGGATGGAGCGCTCCGGCGTTTTTCAATCTGAGCGGCGGAAGCTTTGGGGCGCAGATAGGCGCGCAAAAGAACGACTACATATTTCTGATCATGAACGAAGAAGGCGTGAAGGGTTTGCTTGAGGACAAGTTTGAAATGGGTGGGGAAGCCGGCGCAGTTGCTGGTCCTGTTGGTCGCGAAGTCGCGGCATCAACAAACACCACCCTCGATGCCGGTATCCTTTCCTATTCACGAAGCAAGGGGGCGTTCATTGGCGCAGCGTTAAAGGGCGCCGTGATTAGTCCAGACAATGATCTTAACGAAGCCATCTATGGCATGAAGGCAACTCAGGTTTTGACTGGAAAGCCGATGCCATTAAACAAGATGCCACCCAGTGTACGCATTTTGCCGCGCACACTTGCTCGCTACTCGGTCCGCTAAGAAACCGAACCATAATTTCCTTTGGCGCGCAACAAAGGCTTGACGCTTTTGTTTGCGCGCCCTAGAATGCGGGACGCTTTAGGATTTGTTCTTCATCAATTCGAACAACAGCTCCCTGGCAGCGGAATTGAATATGCTCCCGCGCACTCAGCGACAAAAAGAGATACTTGATTATCTCACACGCTTTCTTGAGCGACATGGTCACGAGCCTTCCTACGCGCAGATTGCCAGACACTTCGGAGTCAAATCGCGGGCAACGATTGCCAAGCATGTTGCCGCACTTGAAAAGCGCGGACTGCTAACACGTAAGAATGAAGACGGCGCCTTTGCGCTGACGGTGAAGGTTGATGAGAGTGATTCGCTTTGTGAACTCAGACTCCTGGGCTATGTCGCTGCTGGCGCCCCCCTCGACGTCGTCGAAAATGCGGAGACGATCCCCGTGCCGCGTTTCTTGCTCGGACGCGTGCGTCCGGAACGAGTCTATGCGCTGCGGGTGAAAGGCGATTCGATGATCGATGAGCACATCTGCGACGGCGATATTGCTTTAATCGAAAACCGCACCGACGCGCGCGACGGTGAGATCGTGGTGGCCTTACTCATCGAGGAGAACCAGGCGACACTCAAGCGGCTCTTTCGACGCGGCCCTAACGTCGAGCTCCACCCAGCCAACTCTCAACTCCAGCCGCTCACCCTCCCGGCAAAGCAAGTTGCTGTGCAGGGTATCTTTCGCGGTCTGCTGCGTCCCACCAGCTAAACTACTAACCTTCTTTGAGCTCAAGGGGTTGATCCAGCCAGATGAACGCCTGGCCCTTCCTCCCCGAGGCCGGCATGGACGATCGCCATCAGTCGACGTATCTCCGCGGCGCGTCGTCCCTTAACTCGCGAAGTACTTTTGCGCTTCGTCCCTCTTGCACCACGCGGCGTAGGAATACCGAGTTCCACCGCGATGATGAGGGGGTTTCTGAAACGTTTCTCGCTCTAGTCAATGCCGCGATGGACTCCTCATATAGCCGCTTTGCCCGTAAGCTCGCCCCAGGTTGTCGTGCACAAACATGTAATTCAGATTCATCTCGAGTGTCCCGCGCAGCTAAGATCGCCAAGTCGTATCTTCGTGCGTAGTAGGACGGACCCCCCTGAACAGCTAATATCCGATGTGTGCTCATCCTGAGATTGTTCCTTGCAATCAGACGGATCGGCCTCTATTGCTCCGGCGAGTACCGTAGCCGCTTCGCCGTCAGGTGCGAGCGGAATTAGTTTTTGTAGCGCAGGTGAAGCCGACGTTCATACAGGCGAACTAACGTTTGGATTTGCGGGCCGCCTTGCTCAGAACCTGTTCCGTATCGCGCTTGATCTCAAAAACGCAATGTTCAGCCTTCTTGTCCTCGCGGAGGCCCAGGAAAACCGGGTGACGCATTCTGGCGTCGGCCGTCCATTCAGAGAACTTGACCTGAGCTACCAGCCTGGGTTTCACCCACTGTACCGGTTCGTTGGTTTTGGGTTTGTCGATGAAGGAGCAGTCTTTAGTCTTAAGTGGCTGCATCAGCTTGTAAATCTGCGCCAGAGTCTGATGATTAAAACCGCCCCCGGTATGTGCAACATAATGGAGTTTGCCGTCACGGTAGAGGCCAACGACGAGCGCACCGAAATATTCGCGTGAGTTTCGCGGTTTAGTATAACCACCGACAACCACCTCCGATTGTTGAATAGTCTTCACCTTCAACCACTCGGGACTGCGTCTTTGCGCGTAAGTGCTTTCCAGGCGTTTGGCGATCATTCCTTCCAGAGGAACTTTCGCGACCTCCTGAAAAAGCTTCTCGCCTTCGCCTATGATGTGGTCGGAGTATCGGATGTTTTTGGACGACTGTAGTATAGCTTCGAGCGACGCCTTACGATCTATTAGTTTGCATCCCATCAAATCGAAGCCGTCGAGATAGAGGAGGTCGAAGACGTAAAATCCAATCCTCGTGCTTGCCGCGAGTCGTTGGATGTCGCCGGCATTCTTTCGTCCAAGCCGCCGTTGCAGTAACTGAAACCTCGACACGCCGTTTTCGTCCAGGGCCACAATCTCACCGTCGAGTATAACGCTGGAGCCCCGAATACTCTGCGCGATGTCCGCTAATTCGGGATACTGCGCCGTCATCTCGATTTGGTTTCTGGAGATGAACCGTGCCTTACCCCTACTGATAAAACAGACCGCGCGCACACCGTCCCACTTAGTTTCGTACAGCCAATCCGGATTGGAGAAAGGCTCGTCAACCAGAGTCGCCAGCATCGGTTTGATTAGGTTCGGCATCGCAATCCGCTTGGCGCCTTGGCATACTTCCCTCGAATTTGCGGCTTTGGCCATCTGGTAGTTGTCTCCGAGATAAGACTTGGGGGTCGTATCACCAACTTGGCACCGCACCCTCCCATGCAGAGTGTAGGCGTGCAGCGATTCTGGAGACCTGTTCGCCAGGCTTCAGGCGGGGTTGTAACTGTTCGCGAAAGGTTCGAAGAATGTCACCCAATTCCTGTCGGTCTTTACGCCTCATCAAAACCGCCATGAGGAGCAACCACAGCCTCGACCGGCGGCATAGAAGTCCCGAATATCGAGCGTTTGTCTGCTGATTACTCCGTTTCTTACCGGCGGCATGCAATAGTGCGGCAACCGGGAGGCGGTCCGGCAACTGCTAGGGCGCTGGTAAGCTTTTGCGCCAGAGCGGAGTCAAGCGAGGTGAGAATTTTTTGCTGAACCTCTGCTTCCCTGCGGTTACCGTTGGAAAAGTGGGCTATTGCAAGCCCGTAGTAGGCTCCCGCATTTTTTGAGTTCAGCGTCACAACTTGCTTTAGTTCAGTAATTGCTTTGTCGAACCGTTTCGAATTTAGGTAAGCGAGTCCCATACCGTAATGTAGTTGTTCAAGCGACGGATAGCGCGAAGTTTCCTTTTGCTCAAGATCAATAGCTTCGGCTCTCGTGATGTAGAGAGCCCGCTTGAAGGCCGCGACTGCCTCCGAAGTCTTGTCAAGGGCCAAATATGAGTGGCCCCACATGTAGTAGGTTAGCGCATCAAGTACGCCTGGATTAGTTTGGAGCGCCATTTTGTAGACAACGATCGCGTCCTTGTGTTTCTGCAATGCAGAATACGCCATGGCAAGTCTCGCGTAGGCCTTAGCGTCGTTGGGATCGAGTTTAACGGTTTGGTTGAATGCTTCAGCCGCGTCCGCGTAACTGCCTGCGGCCTGAAGTGCCACACCTTTGTTGTAAAAAGATCTGGCTGTTTCCGAGTGATTCGACGAGGCCGTTGGTTTCAAGTCACCGACGGCGCCGGTCTCAGGGGTCGGTCTTGCCTCTGTGTTGCGGTCCTCGAGTTTCGGGGGGTTTTTACCCGTTGTCGAATTACTGGCTGGAAATGTCTCGGTGGCTGCTGCTGGGGGTGTAAAGTCGTAGCTAATCACGCCGTAAACTTTTGTCGCACCGGAGGAGACTTTCGTGAGCGAGAAGCGCGCTTTACGCGCCGCGGCTTCCGCTGCAGCTCCTAGGAGCGGGTGACCCGAAGTCGCTTCAGCTTTCGTAACATGGCCGTTCTCATCCACCAGTATCTGGACTTTGACTTCACCGCTAGCTCGGGCCAGCAAGGCCGCGTCTGAATACTCAGGCTTGGGCAATTCGATGGCTGCTTTGCGCAGCACCTCTTCGGCAACATGTTGGACTACACTTGTTGCCGGAGCCTTATCAGCAATCGTACGGATCTCGCCTGATGTTGCGATTGGGCTCTCAAGTGATGGCATGCCGCTTTTAGCTGGTGCAACCATAGCCGGCGGGGTAACTGGCTCAGTCTTAGCGTGGGCATTAGCGGAATCTAACAGCGGTTGAATAGTCGTGCTTGCCTGGGCGGTAGGTATTGAAGAGCGAGTGGAATCTGTCGACGATGCATTTGAGTCGGGGCGACGTCTCGAAGAGGTACGCGGCGCCGAAACTACCTTGGACTTGGCTGAAGGCGCGTTGAGTTTCTCAATTGCTTGATTGTAGTAATAGCTGATAGCGCGATAGGTGATCGCATTCGGTTCAAAACTAATTTTACCGTTTTCGAATACGGCTACTGAACTGCTCATTTTCGTCCAATTACCCAATTGGTCAAACTCATACTTGTAAGACTCTTTGCTGAGCATAGAACCGTCAGTGCTCCGCAAGATCATCTCCACCACGTTTCCTTTGTCGTCATAAAGATACTGCTCTCTGCCCGATAGGGTGCTGCCTTCCACAGGATAGGCGATGGAGTCAATCTTTCGTCCTGCCGGATCGTAAGTCGTGATTCCGAGAACTTCGCGCGATCCCTCCACCCACGTGCCATCTTTCGGAAGGATCTTGGCGGTTTCCACTCGAACGCGGCGCACTGGACCATTTAGTCTATCCTGTTCCCGGTTGCCGCTCGCTGCGACGACAGAAATGGGGGTTTGAGACGCGTTGTCTTGAGCGAAGCTAGATCGGTTGAGTCCGAGAGCCAGGCAAAAAAACACCAGGGCGAATGTAAGAGCTTGTTTCATTAGGAGGCCTCCTTTGTGGCTCGGTGCTCCGTGGCAGGGTTTCCTTTGGCATCCACTACCTATCGAGAGAGTCAAGACCGTCCACATTCAATCTTACCAGGGCCGGGTGGGCTGATGCGGCATGATTTCGTAGAAGACCCGTTGGAGCCGGTTGCCGGAATCAAACCGGCGGCCTTTAATTACGAATCTCAAACAGGCTATCTCGGCCGCGCTCGTGAGTTATCGCCGTGTCTTACGGATTGAAATTCCGCTCTCTTTACTCCTCAATGAGCGCCAGTATAGCCCAGTTCCGCTGAGTTGGCACACAAGCCGCACACTTTGTCAAGAAATAGTGTGCTGAGCCCTGCTGTTTGGCTGAACACAGCAGGCAAACAGAGAATGGGGACCGTCATACCGTCTCGCTTTTTCAACCGCTGACTCCTATGGGAGGCGAGATACATAGTTATCTGAATTTGTAAGATAGAGATAACCAGAGAAAAAGTTCAATCCTCTTTAAGACTCAACCTCATTATCCGAAACCTCCCGTTCGGGGCACCGAAACTCCGCCGATTTTACACTTCACACTAAAGGTGCACAAAGAACAAAGCCGGGTGCTTGTTGGCACTGGCCTTGCACTTAGAATTCATTGTGTGGATTATGCTTATCTGGAGCCGGCTGCCGGAGTTGAACCGGCGACCTTCTAATTACGAATCTTAAGCAGACTGTCCAGCCCTGTCTATACCGTTACAATTCAGTCAGTGGTTACCGCTGTTTTAGCTCCCGACTGAATAGCCGTGTCTACTACTGTCCAGCCGTGTTCGCACACAACTGGCACACAAAGAGTCTCTTTTTATGTGTAAGCTTTCGTTAGACGTTTGAGGAACTAGCCAGAGTAGTACTGGGTGCCACTCTGTATTATTCCATGCCAGTTTGGTATGGTTACGTCACAAACTACGTCACAATTTCTTCATAAGGCGAGGTGTTGATGCTGAGATGAAAAG
>JACCSP010000169.1 GCA_013812905.1 Pyrinomonadaceae bacterium | reverse complement strand
AAGTGATCCTCCATGGCGTGGCGCGTTCGCGGGCAGCGAGTGTTCGGGAGGCGATTCCCGAAGTGATGCGCAAGCAGGAAGGCGCATTCTCAATGCTCTTTCTAACACCCTCCGATTTAATCGCCATCCGCGATGCGCGCGGTTTTCGTCCTCTGGCGCTAGGACGTTTGGGAGATGCCTGGGTGGTGGCTTCGGAAACCTGCGCTTTTGATCTGATTGATGCGCAGTATGTTCGCGATGTCGAGCCAGGCGAGATGATCGTCATCAATGAAGATGGGCTGCGATCCTTCAATCCGCTGCCGCCGCAGGAGCATTCCATGTGTCTCTTCGAGCACGTCTATTTCGCGCGACCCGATTCGTTGATCTATGGCCATTCGGTTAATGAATCGCGCCACAAGATGGGCAAACGCCTGGCGATAGAGCAGCCTGCCGACGCGGATCTCGTCGTGCCTGTGCCTGACTCAGGCACAGTCGCAGCGATTGGATATTCGGCGCAAAGCGGAATCAGTTTTCGGTTTGGCCTGGTGCGCAATCATTACGTGGGCCGCACGTTCATCGAGCCGCGGCAGTCGATTCGCTCATTCGGCGTGCGTATCAAACTCAATCCGGTCCGTCACTTGATCGAAGGCAAGCGCGTGGTGCTGATCGATGATTCAATCGTGCGTGGCACGACTTCAAAAAAGATTGTGAGAATGGTGCGCGAAGCTGGGGCCAAAGAGATCCACCTGCGGATAAGCTGCCCACCGACAATCAGCCCGTGCTATTACGGAATTGACACGCCAAACAAAGCGGACCTGATTGCGGCCCAGATGTCGGTTGAGGAAATCTGCAAGTTTATCGAGGCGGACTCGCTGGGTTATCTTTCGCTCGAAGGCATGATCGAAGCGACCGGCATCAGTGCTGATTCCTCCTGCGTCGCCTGCTGGAATGAGAAGTATCCCACGCGTATTACTTCCAACGCCGAAACCATGTGGGAACGCGAGCATGAGCCGGTGCCCACCGAAGGCTGAGATGAATACCCTCGCCCGGAAATCAGTAATCCTTCTAGCAGCGGGTTTTTTGCCTGCCTTGCTATCAGTCGATGTTGCAAGGTCGCAGGACGTCGCCGAGCCGGTCCAGTTGCCTGTTGACGTCATGCAGGTGCTTGAACTTCCAGTGCACATCAGTAATCCGATATTATTTAGATCGGAGCAGGGTTATCTGTTGAAGTGCCAGATCTCGAATAATTCAGATGATCGAATTCTCGGGTTCACCTATCAGCTCTTGGTATTGGATTCCGCTAATAAATCGCGAATGATGGCCAGTCGAACCGCAACCCTAAAACTGGCAGGCTTTGCGACGAAAGATCTGACTCTTCGACAGCCGGGGAAGCTCAAGATTAAGAGTGGCGACCGCGTGGTGCTTGCAGTTGAGCAACTCATCACGCGCGAATTAGTCTGGGAAGTCCTGAACTCGAGAGAGGCGCTAGAGGCCTATGGGAGAGGTGATTACCTCGCACCCGAAGTGAAACAAGTGCTTAACCAGATCGATTCCAAGCCGGGACCGAGAGTGATTTACTAACATCAGCGCCTCGCTTGAGCGCGGCACGACTCGTGGGATGATTTCTAAAACTGCGGACATTTAAGACAGAGGTGGGAACGAGTGGGGCGGGCAACGAAAGGCTGTGGCTGCGCAGGCGCCATACTGGTAGTGCTGCTGCTCGCGGCTGGATTTGCTGGTTGGAAATATGTGCTTCCATGGTGGAAGACGAAACCGCCGCCGCCCTCTGGTGGCGAGTTGCTAGTTCACGTCCTTGATGTAGGTCCCATCAACGGCGACTCCATCCTGATTATCTCACCCGCCGGTAAAGCAGTGCTGGTTGACGCCGGCGATGCAGGCAAAGGCAAAGTAATACTTGACGCGCTCAAGCGTTACAACGTTAAGCAACTCGATTACTTTATCGCCACTCATCCCCATCCGGATCATTTGGGGGCGGTTGATGAAGTAATGAAGGTAACGAAGGTCCTGAACGTAATTGACAATGGTCTAGCGCCGCCGGGTTGGGAACCCACCGCCGCGCCAACCCAACCCCCAAAGGTCTTAAGCAACCAGAAACCGGTAACCAAAAGACCAGACAAGAAATCCTCAATCACCAAGTTTTACGAGGAATACAAGGAGGCGATAAGCCAAGGTGGCGCCCATTACGAAAAAGCCGAACCGGGAAAAAAGATCGACCTCGGCGGCGGCGCGCTGCTTACGATCCTTGCTCCCATTCCACCATTCCTCATCAAAGAACAAATGAAAGCCGGCGGCAATGAACCGAACGCGAATTCGGTTGTGGCGCGGCTGGACTATGGAGATTTCTCAATGTTGCTTCCGGGCGACGCGGAGCAACAAACCGAGTACCGAATGCTCACAAGAGATCTCAATCTTCAGACGGACATTCTCAAGGTTTCCCACCACGGCTCCAAGTATGCGACTGCGGCGGACTTTCTCGAGCGGGTGAAGCCTACCGTGGCGATAGTGTCCTGCGGCGAATGGAACCGCTACGGCCACCCAGCACAAGCTGTTTTGGACCGTCTGAAAGCCGCTGGGGTGAAACTCTACAGAACAGACTTACAGGGAGAAATCACGATCACCACGAGGGGCAAGAAAGACGATTTCAAGGTCGCGACTGCCAAAGAAGCCAAGAGCGACCTATGGGAGGGTAGGCTTTCGCAGAAGGACGATTCGTCCAGGGTCGGGTTCATTGCTTATGGAGACTTTGGACCACCACCGAAGAAGAAGAACGTGAATCGTAAATAGAAGAGCGCGAATCGTAAATCGTAAATCGAAAGCTTGATTAATCGAGCGTCAGTCTTCCAATCACGATTTACGATTCACGATTCACGAGTTAAGAGATGAGCAAGCCAGTAACTTACAGCGATGCAGGTGTTGATATTGACGCCGCCAACCGCACAACCGCGAAGATCAAGGAACTTGCTCGGCAAACGTTCAATGAGAGAACACTCTCCGAAATTGGCAGCTTTGGCGGAATGTTTGACGGTGCGTTCCCGCGGATGGGCCACCCTATCCTGGTTGCTTCCGCGGACGGAGTAGGAACCAAGCTAAAGATTGCTTTTCTCACCGGCGTGCACAACACGATTGGACGCGATCTGGTTAATCATTGCGTGAACGATATTCTCGTCCAGGGAGCGCGTCCCCTATTCTTTTTGGATTACATTGCCACCGGCAAGCTCTCACCCGATATTGTAGCTGGAATTGTGGAAGGTATTGCCAATGGCTGCCGCGAGAACGGTTGTGTGCTTCTTGGCGGCGAGACTGCTGAGATGCCCGGCTTCTACGATGACGGAGAATACGACGTGGCCGGATTCATTGTCGGCGTTGCCGATCGTGAGAAGGTAATCGATGGTGCGAGCATCGCCGCTGGCGACGTTGTCCTCGCGCTCCCCTCTGCTGGTTTGCACACCAACGGCTATTCTCTGGCTCGTAAACTTTTCCTCGAAGTGGCCGGCTACACGGTGAACACGGAAGTTGACAAACTGGGTACCACGGTTGGGAAAGCGCTGCTACAACCGCACCTCAGTTACCTTCAAGCATTGGATGGACTGCTTGATGGGAGAGTAGTCAAAGGTCTTGCTCACATAACCGGTGGGGGACTCATTGACAACATCCCGCGCATCTTGCCTGAGGGCACGGCTGTGGAAATCCGCAGAGGCAGTTGGCCCATTCTCCCCGAGTTTAGTCTCTTGCGGGATATCGGGCATGTCCCTGAAGCCGAAATGTATCGAACCTTTAACATGGGCGTGGGAATGGTCATAATCTGCGCCCCGCACAACGCGGAATTCATTCAGTCTCACATCAATAACCTCCGCGAGATCTGCTATAGAATTGGCACAGTTATTTCTGGGCGGCAAGAAGTGACGTTCGTCTA
>JACCSP010000164.1 GCA_013812905.1 Pyrinomonadaceae bacterium | reverse complement strand
TTAGTGTCGCGAAGGGGTCTTGCGGCTAAGTACGGGCTCAGTTATACGTAGCTCTGGATCAACAGTACGTTTCCGCACTGCAATTTGAGACGCATTCAGCTAAGACGGTTGAGGTGGGCCAACTTCTTTCTGGGGTTCATCAAGTATCTAAAGCAGTCAGATTTGCGTGGCAACAAATATAGTTAAGGCCCGCGCGGAATGCTAGCATCCGGACTTTGGACATTGGACTTTGGACTGATTCCTAAATTTACATGCAGCAATTTACACATCCTGAACTTATTCGCGGCCTTGGACCCATCGCTGCGATTTCCATAAACGTAGGCAACATTATCGGCACGGGCATCTTTCTCAAGGCGCGTGTGATGACTTGTAATGTAGGCACACCCTGGCGGGTGATACTAGTCTGGATTGCAGCAGGATTATTGGCTCTTGCCGGAGCCCTCACCTACGCGGAATTGACGACGATGCGGCCTCACGCCGGCGCGGAGTATGTGATTACCAAAGACGCGTACGGTAAGGTTTGGGGATTTCTCAACGGATGGTCCCAATTCCTCATCTCACGCACCGCATCCGCGGCAGCCCTGGCAGTCGGCTTCGCCATCTTCATGAACGATCTCTTGGGAGGACAGTTGGACACAATCTATTTTAACTTAACACTTCCGGGTGGTTATCAAATTCCTTTCGGCCATCTGCAGGTAGTGGCGCTGGCCACCATTGCTGTGACGACCTTGATCAACTGTGCCGCCGTGAGTGTGACCGGACACGTAGCTTCCTTTATTACCATTCTCAAGGTTGTCGTGGTGTTGGGTGTCGGTCTGGCAGCTTTCTTTTATCAAGACGGTAGTTGGGGAAACCTCTGGCTGGCAAACAATGGTGGCAGTTGCGAGGACGTGGCGGTCACCGGGGGTGGAATGTCCGGGTTTGCGGCCGCGATGCTGGGGGCCCTCTGGGCTTACGATGGCTGGAATAATGTCTCGTATATGGCCGGGGAGGTGAAACACCCCGAGCGCAATCTCCCGCTGGCGTTGATTGGCAGCATGCTCATTATGATCTTCCTGTATGTGCTGGTAAACGTCAGCTACTACTACGTGATGACTCCCACAGAGGTGGCAAGTGTTTCGGCGACCTCCTCGGTTGCGGCCGAGGCGATCAGAAGAGTTCTCGGTCCGGTGGCGGTAACTCTGATGGCCGCCGTGATGATGCTTTCATCGTGGGGTTCACTTCAGACCTCCATCCTGGGCACTGCACGTATTCCTTATGCAATGGCTCGTGATGGTGTTTTCTTTCAAAGCCTGGCTCGGGTTTCGAAGAGCGCCAAGGTGCCGGTTGTCTCGCTCATCGTGCAGGGCGTGTGGGCCTCAGTCCTCGCGGTCTCAGGTAAGTTTGACCAACTCACAGACCTGGCAATTTTTGCCTTCTGGCTTTTTTATGGCATGGTGACGGCGTCGGTTTTTGTGTTCCGCAAACGCGAGCCCAATGCGACGCGACCTTATAGAACCTGGGGTTATCCAGTAGTTCCGGCATTATTCGTACTGGTAACCATCTATCTAATTATTTTTACAATCAAGAACGCACCGCTTCAGTCGTTGATTGGTTTGGCAATCATCGCTGCGGGCTTGCCTGTGTACTTTTTCTTCTCGCGAAAGAATCGGGCGGCGTAAGCCTATTACGGAGTGCGGATTGCAGCTTGACCGGTGCGGGCAAGCGACGGGCACTTAAGCCCAGCAATTTGCAGGTCGGGAAGCTGGGCAAAGCGCAGCACGCCCCGCTCGAGCGCAGCGTCACCACTTTATTTTTTCTCCAAGACTACAGTGGGATGGAACTGTACAAGAGTCAGAGTTTGGTTTAGGACCTTCTTGCCCGGCCTCATTTCTTCAAGCGGTTTTCGATCTCATTGATTACCTCCGCACCACCTGAATCAGCGGCGCAATCAAGCCCTCGCTAGTGGCGAGCAGGGCCTTCCCATCCAGTCGATAAGCCACCGCTTCCCCTTGCTTACGTTGGCCCAACCCAAGGGGCCTTAACGGTTGATTCCAAATCGCGTTAAAGGCTGCGCCCTTCGGCAACACGATCTCGTACCCCTGCATGTAGTCGCAAAGCGCAACCCGGCTCCCATCCGGTGAGATGTCTCCACCCGTAATTATCCCGCCGAGTAGACTCGGAATGTTCAGCTCACCAAGACGCTTAAGTGTGATAGGCCTGTCAGAGCCTACCGGTCTCGAAGCTTCATAAATACCCGGGTTTGCGAAAGCTACTTTGGTGATTATGAAGAGGCTGCCGGTCACTGGATGCACCATCAGTGCCTCGGCGTCGTGCTTCCCGTCGGGATAACGCAGAAGGATTGTCTCCGCCCTCTCAGTCAAGCGTGGTTTGCTCTTTGTTGCGGAGGTATCAGCGGCAGTAATCATCGGCTCCGTAACTCGATACACAGCTATTTCGGAGCGCTGTTCGCGATTGTCTCCAATGTCGCCGATGTAAAGATAGCTTTGATAGCGTAGTGGGCCGGGCCCCGCGGCGATATCTTCCCAGTCACGCGCAGATGCGCCGACGACACGCCAAACTCCTTTTCGACCACCGCGACTGTCTAAACCATAGATGAAAGGACCGTCTCCTGAATCGTTGTGTGTCCAAAAAAAACCCGGCCTGGATCTTGATGCAACAAGGCCGCTGCTTTCCTTGATCGCCGGATCCTTTAACACTCCCAGTCTTGTTGCCGGCCCGTAGGTTTCACTAGTTTCTTTGGAAGGTCCCGGGGACGCGGCAGGAGTCACGGGCTGGGCCTTCGCTCGCTGCGGTACCGGCGCCTGGTGGTAGCCACCCATCGCCAACAGCAAACAACCGAACAAGGCAAACCGACGCCTGCGCATTAGATACAAGAGTTCCTACGAATAGTGCGATCACTTTCTGCCCGCCGATGGGCCTTGGCAGAGGCAAGGGCCTCGCGAGCGACTTCCTTGTCATCAAAATGGAGCACTTCGCGGCCGATGATCTGGTAGTCTTCGTGACCTTTGCCGGCGATCAATACTAGATCCTGGCTGCGAGCCTGCGCAATCGACTCGTAGATTGCTTCGCGCCGGTCTGCTATCTTGCGGTACGGTTTGCCAGTCTTCTGAATGCCCATTTCAGCATCGGCGAGGATTTGTTGCGGATCTTCAGTGCGCGGGTTGTCGGAGGTGAGGATTACGACATCGCTCAAACTGCCCGCGGCCTCCCCCATCGGTGCACGTTTGGATGAATCGCGGTCGCCGCCACAGCCAAAAACCGTAATGATT
Organism: Pyrinomonadaceae bacterium; assembly: GCA_013812905.1. Lineage (GTDB taxonomy): Bacteria > Acidobacteriota > Blastocatellia > Pyrinomonadales > Pyrinomonadaceae > PSRF01. The sequence continues at coordinate 4,839 of JACCSP010000164.1, read as the reverse complement.
CGGCCCTTGGTAACCTGACGGGCCGTTTTCAGCACGTTCAGCAACGCGTCATCTGAGTGCGCATAGTCAACGACTACCGCGAAGTCTCCCGAGTGCACCACCCGTTCAAAACGTCCGGGCGCGCCGGTGCACTTGGCTAGTGCGCCTGAGATCACGTCAAGGTCATAACCCAATGCCAGCCCGCTCGCCACCGCCGCAAGTGTGTTGTAGACATGCGGTGGGCCAACCAAAGGCGAAACCAAGTCCCGATCGCCTGATGGCGTGTGGAGATCGAATCGCATTCCATCCAGTGAAAACTCAGGATTACGGGCAGTGACGTCAGCCTCGGCTTCGAGCGAGTAACGAATGACTTGCTGACCTTCCTGCTCGAGATCATTCGCCAGTTCAACTCCGTAAGGGCTGTCTACATTAATCACCGAAGTCTTCGGTTTGCTTCCCAGCCGCCCGTCGAATAAACGGCGTTTCGCGAGCCAGTATTTCTCCATGGTGACGTGGTAATCCAGATGATCGCGCGTCAGATTGGAGAAAACCGCCACCGCATATTCGAGTGCATCGCAGCGATGGAAATCCATTGCCTGCGAAGAGCACTCCATTACGGCGGTGCGACAACCGACCCTCACTGCCTGACGTAACAGTCGATGCATGTCTGTAGCTTCAGGAGTTGTTCGTTCGGCCGTGCGCCGTTCCTTGCCGATACGGTATTCGACGGTTCCTGTCATAGCGACCGGCTCGCCAGCGGCTTCGGGGATGGATGCGATCAGATAGGCGGTAGTCGTTTTACCGTTGGTGCCGGTGATACCCACTAGCTGGAGTTCACGCGAAGGATGATGATGAACTTCCGCAGCCGCCTGAGCCATCGCTCGGCGTACGTTTTCGACTTGCAACCAGGCGCCCTGGAAATCCTGAGGTCGCTCCACTTCGGAAATAACGCCAACAGCTCCGGCGGCCATCACCTGGGGGATAAATTTGTGCGCGTCAAGCAGCGCCCCCCGAATGGCTACAAACAAGACGTCTGGGCCAGCCTGCCGCGAGTCGTGGGTGACGTCTGATACAAGAACATTCTCATCGCCGGTGAGTCTCGCGCCGGTTGCGGCGGCAATTGCTTTTAGGGTGATGGATTGGTGAATCACAGGAGTTTGATTCTACCCACGCGTCGGTTGAAAGTCACATGGCTACTATTGAGAGATGGCCGAGCGGCGTGGTAATGCGAAAGTGGCCTTCGGTTAGGGCCAAGGCTGTGCCGCCCGAGGTGAGGCGGTGGCTTCGCCACGCCCTACGCGCCTATCTTAGAACTCGGGGGCTATCCCTCCGGAGCGCAGCCCCAATAACCAACAGCCTTTGACGGAAGGGCAAAGCCCATCCTCACATCGGGCGGCAAAGCCGTAGCGAAGTTCGGATGCCGCCTTTGGTGGATTGCGGCGAAACCGAACAGGACCGCTTCTTTGGTGACCGCTTTTGGCGATCTGGACAAGCATCCGGCTAATGATTACGATTCCTCGATCGAATAGCTCCAATGCATTGGTGAAATGATGCTAACCAGAATTTCAGTTAGCCTACTCCTGGCAAGTATGCTTCTTTTCTCTGCTCTCCAGAGCGGCACCCCAGCTTCAGCCGCTCAATACGACCTCCTCATCAAGAATGGGAGAATCATTGACGGCTCGGGGCGACCTGGTTACGCGGCGGACCTGGCGGTAAAAGGCGACCGCATCGTGCGGATTGGTAATCTGAAGAATGCGAAGGCTACTCGGATTATAGATGCCAGCGGACTCGTTGTCGCCCCTGGCTTTATCGATATGCTGGGCCAGTCGGAAACCTACGTGCTAATCGACAACCGAGCAATGAGCAAGGTAATGATGGGGGTGACGACAGAAATTACCGGCGAAGGTGAATCGATTGCGCCAATCAATGATCGCTTGATAAAGGAGCAGGAAGATTTCTACCGTCGCTACAATCTCACGGTCGACTGGCGCACGCTTGACGAATATTTTCGCCGCCTCGAAAAGCAGGGCATCGGGGTTAACATGGGAACGTTTGTCGGCGCCACTCAGGTCCGCGCGTACGTTATCGGCTTCGATAACCGACCGCCCTCTTCTTCCGAGTTGGAACAGATGAAACAGCTCGTGGGCGAGGCAATGGAGGACGGAGCGCTAGGACTTTCGACCTCACTTCAGTACGTTCCGGCTCGTTTTGCAAAAACTGACGAGATCATTGAGCTTGCTAAGGTTGCCCGCCGGCACGGCGGCATCTACGCAACCCACCAGCGCAGCGAAGCCAACGCTCTCGATGAATCACTCGCAGAGGTCTTTGAGATAGCGCGGCGGGCACGGATTCCCGTGGAAATCTGGCACTTGAAAACCGCTTACCAAAAAAACTGGGGCCGCATGCCCGACGTGCTCGAGAAAATCCGGAAAGCCAGGGCGCAGGGTTTAGACATCACAGCCGATGTTTATCCTTATATTGCCGGGAGCACTTCTCTAAGCGCGTGCCTCCCGCCCTGGGCGCTTGAAGGCGGAACGGAGAAAATGCTTGGCCGCCTCCGCGATCCCCAGACGCGCGAGCGTCTTAAGAAAGAAATCTCAACTGATTCCAGGGAGTGGGAAAATATCTATCTCGGCAGCGGTGGCGCGAACGGCGTCTTGATCGGCTCAGTTCTCACTCGGGATCTGGAGTGGGCGCAGGGTAAGCGGCTTTCCGAGATCGCTATTGAACAAGGGAAGGAGCCGCTGGATGCAGTATTTGATCTCATCCTCGCTGACCATGCGCAAACCGGCGCTATCTATTTCATGATGAGCGAGGAAGATTTGCGCGCTGCAATGCGCGCACCTTTCGTTAGTTTTTGCACCGACAGTGGGGCCCGGGCTACAGACGGACCACTCGCCGGAGCAAAATCGCATCCGCGTGGTTGGGGAAGTTATCCGAGGATCTTGGGGCGTTACGTTCGCGAAGAGCGTCTACTTACACTCGAAAAAGCGATACAGAAAATGACCGGCATGCCCGCAACAAGAGTCGGCCTCCGCGATCGTGGATTTCTACGCGCAGGCATGTTCGCTGATATTACGGTCTTCGACCCCCAAACCGTGATTGACCGGGCCACGTTCGAAATGTCGAATCAATACCCTCTGGGCATTCAATATGTAATAGTCAACGGCCAGATCAGCGTCGACAACGGAAAGCGAACGCCAGCGCTTGCCGGCAGGCCGATTCGCGGCCCGGGATATCAACTTCGTCCAATGTCCAAAGTCCAACGGCCAACGTCTGTTGCGCGATAGTGGGCGTTGGACTTTGGACTTTGAACTCGGCTTTAGAACTTGGTGATCCCGACCAGGATCCAACGTCCCACCGACTGTTTCGCAGTGATTGACTTGGAACTTTGGACGTCGGACATTGGACCCCGGCTTCAGATTGATCCGGTGATCTTGCGATAGTCGTCCTCAGTCCAGGCTTTCAGCGTCTCGGTTTGAATGTTTCCCTGAGATCCCAATGACAGCAACGCACGTGCAACGCTGTCATCATCCCGTCCTTCAATAATACAGACGAGATCGTAACGGCCCATAGTTAGGTAAGTGTCTTTGATTTCGACACCCAGTTTTTTGAAGGCCTTGCGTCCTGCGTCCAGCCGTTTTGGACTGTCCTTGACCTTCGCGATCCCTTGCTCGGTCCAACGCATCAATGCAATGTAGGTTGGCATCTTTGATTCTCCTTCGATGCAATATGAATATTCTGGTTTGGTAGGCGACGAAATATATCACAACTTTCTTGATAGTAAGGTGGGATCTCAGAACAAAGCGCGATAATGCGAGGGCCCTATTCAAGCTTGCCCTCGCGTCATAAGAACTCCCGCAAAAGTTCGGGCCTTAGTTTTTCCCGCTTAGCAACTAAAGTCGCTGCAGCAGGCAGCTCCTCGCTTTAGTCTACGAAAGAATCGGTACGATGCATGCAGAGGAGGGAGACGTAGTTGCGGCGAGAGATAACTATGTCGAATCGCAAGTGATTCGCCAATGGTTGGCGACTAGCTATTCCGAAAACACGGAGGCCGTCCGCGACCTGGCCGTCGCACATGAAAAGATGGGAAATGTAATGAGCGCCAAGGGAAACTTAACGGCAGCTTTGGAGAGCCGCCGTAAGGCGCTGGAAATTTTCAGCCAACTGGCGAAGGCGGATCCAGGCAATGTGCAGGCTCAGCAGTCCTTAGCGATCAGCTACCCCGCGTGTGCATTTGATTCCTGAATTGCCGCGCTGAACGTGCAATTGCCGGCGGAGTCTTTGCATTCGCCGTTGCCTGGGACCAGCCGCACAAGAGGTCGTCATCACCGACCAACTCGACGCGACAAAGCTCAACCTCGATACCTTCCAGCTTGGCATCATCAGTTTTGGCGAAGAGGTCGTGATCGCGGCCCCCGCGGGCTTGACCGAGTGGACGACCGATATTGACGCGAGAGCGGCGCGAAACTTGATCGTACGGGTCATTGCCGCACTCGATAAGAGCACCGGCGTCGTCACCTGGCGCTTCATTTCGCTCGATCCTGCTACGATGCAGCCGACGGAAAACGCGCTCGCCGGCTTCCTTCCGCCTAACAAGAACACTCCCGAAGGCGAGGGGGCAGTCACATTTACTGTTCAAGCGAAGCCGGGCCTTGCCGAGGGGACGGAGATTCGCAACAAAGCTCGTATTGTCTTCGACACGAATGCGCCGATCGACACGCCGGAGTGGCTCAACACGATTGACAACTCGAAGCCCGTGAGCCAGGTCGCCGCGCTTGCCGCGAGCCAAAACACCGCCAGCTTCCCAGTCAATTGGTCGGGCACGGACACCGGCGCGGGCGTTGCACACTATAGTAT
>JACCSP010000113.1 GCA_013812905.1 Pyrinomonadaceae bacterium | reverse complement strand
TAAACCGCCCTTCCCAACCTGCAAATCAGCGAGCCTTGAGCCGTCCTTTTGGGGTCGCATCCTTAAAACCGCACAAATAACAACTGGGATCAGGAGAACGTCCATGAAATCAAAGTCTGAGGTGCATCTGTTTCTATTTTTGGCAATCCTGGTGTCGCTGCTGTGTCCTCAGATTGCTCAATTGAGTAGCGCGCAAAACCCTGGTTTGCGGTTTGCAATCTCGTTCCCTGAAACGAGTAACAAGGAGCCGCTGGATGGAAGACTGCTCCTGCTTATCTCAACAGACACTGCCCGGGAGCCGCGCTTTCAGATCAGCGAGGACCTGACAACTCAACAGGTATTTGGCATTGATGTTGAGGGACTCAAGCCAGGTCAGGAGGCCATCCTCGGCGCAGACGCCTTCGGTTATCCAGTCCGGAGTCTGGCCCAAGTTCCAGCAGGTGAATACTCGGTGCAGGCTCTCATCCATCGCTATGAAACATTGAAACGATCTGATGGACATACCGTAAAGCTGCCCATGGATCGCGGCGAAGGCCAGCAATGGAACCGCGCCCCGGGAAACCTCTACAGCACCCCGCAAAACGTAACTATTGATCCGCAGAAGTTTGCCACGATCAAGATCCTCCTTGACAAAGTGATCCCACCCATCGCGCCGCCCAAAGATACCAAGTACATCAAGCACGTGAAGATGCAGAGCAAGCTGCTTTCGGATTTCTGGGGCCGGCCCATGTATCTGGGCGCAAACATCCTGCTGCCCGAAGGTTTTGATTCGCATCCGCACGCTCGCTACCCCCTCGCCATCTTCCATGGACACTTCCCTGCCGACTTCGGTGGCTTTCGCGAGACGCCTCCCGATCCGAACTTAAAACCCGAGTACAGCGAAAGATTTAAACTGGAAGGTTATAACAAAATTGTTCAGGAACAGGCCCACCAGTTTTATAAGGAATGGACCGGACCGAATTTTCCGCGCATGATCATCATTGAGGTTCAGCATGCGAACCCTTACTACGACGACTCATACGCGGTGAACTCGGCAAACCTCGGGCCTTACGGCGACGCGATCACGTATGAACTCGTGCCGTTTATCGAAAAGCAATTCCGCGGACTGGGGAAAGGCTGGGCGCGTTTCATGTATGGCGGCTCAACTGGTGGATGGGAAGCCTTGGCGGCACAGATCTTTTATCCTGACGAGTATAACGGTGCCTGGGGAGCCTGTCCGGATCCGATAGATTTCCGCGCCTACACAGTCGTCAACATCTACGATCATAAGAATGCCTACCGCGCCGACAGCAAGTGGAAACAAACCCCTCGTCCTGGCAAACGCAACTACTTGGGTGAGCTCGCAGCTACGATCGAGGAGATGAACTACATGGAGCTGGCTCTCGGAACGAAAAGCCGTTCGGGTGGCCAGTGGGACATTTGGGAGGCGGTATATTCGCCTGTAGGTAGGGATGGCTATCCCCAGCCGATTTGGAACAAGCTAACTGGAGTGATCGACTCGGAGGTCGCGGCGCACTGGCGGGAAAACTACGATCTGGGCCATATTCTCAAGCGCGACTGGAGCAAGATTGGCCCAAAGCTCGCCGGAAAGCTTCATATCTACGTGGGCGAGGCCGATAACTACTTCCTGAATGATGCCGTTTATTTGGTGGAGGATTTTCTCAAGACTACAAAGAATCCGCACTACAACGGCGAGGTCGATTATGAACCCAGAGCCGAGCACTGCTGGAATGGCGACCACACCAGGACCAACGCTATCTCGCGTCTCCGCTATCATCAGTTCTACGCGCCTAAAATCGTGAATCGCATTTTGAAGAGCGCGCCTCCGGGAGCGGACTTAACGAGTTGGCGCTACTGAAAACCTTATAGGGTTTGCATACTACTCAAGGGGTAGAGTCGGCGCGAGTTTTTTATCGATTTTTCGAAACAGTGAGCGGTTTACTTTGAGGGCCTTCCTAACCGCCGTGCACTGCCCCGGGGCTATCCCCGGAGGTTATGTTTCTATGAATGCCAAGCCCGTCGCAATTACCGGTTCCCGAGACGTTATTCGTGAAGTTGCTCGCGATCTGTTTGAGCAGCATCTTTCGGCGCTCTTGCATCAAGGTCGAACCTGGCTACTCGGCGGCGCTCACGGGATCGATCAATGGGCCATCGAGTGGTTATTGGAGCACAATGAAGTCTGCTGGATTGTTTTGCCCTATACGAGTGCCAGCCAGCCTAAGTGGATTCAACCTTGGTTGGAGCAGATGGATCGAGTCGTGGAGTTGCATCTTCCCAGGCGTAAGAGTGCGTACCTCTACCGCAATCGATATATGGTAGATCTCTGTGGAATCGTGTTTGGCTTTCGCACTGGTAAGGGGTTGGGAACTCTTCGGACCCTAAAGTATGCTCTGCGCCAGCAAAGAGAAGTGCACGCCTTTCCCGTGTCTGAGAAAGCCAACGAGGTGTAAGGCGATGGGTAGTGATGCGGCGCCACGGAGTAAGTGTCACTCAACTACGGAGCCGCGAGCGCTAGAGACCTTGTGTGCCCAAAAGCGGCTTATGGTAATTTGCAGGTAGGAAGGGTGCAAGCGGAGCGCGGCGCCGCTAAATCCGCAAACTCGCCGGCAATTGACAATTCGCAGTTTGAGTAACTGCGATTTGGAGCGGGGGGCGCAAGTAATTTTGGGGCTCCCTGTCACAAACGCAGTCTACGCTATCTGAAGATGACTCTTCATATCTAAGTTACGATCCTAAGGAAGACGGAATATTGGAACAGCTATCGGCAATTTCGAGAGAACCTAACAAAAGCTCGCCGAATCCCCCTTAAAGGCCCTTGAAACTGGTCTACCTCGCAGCCGAAGCACAACCGCTTATGACACTGGCAAGAGGAAGGGATAGCTCAGGAGGTTACGCAGACAACCCTTTCCTCGCCGAGTTCTACGATTCTGTGGTGCCTTATCAAGAACGTCAGGATCTACTCTTCTTCGTGGAACTGGCCCTACGTTCCGGCGGCCGGTGCTGGGGCTCGGATGTGGCACCGGACGGGAGCTCATACCGTCGCTAAATCAGGAATCGAAATCGTCGGACTCGATGCTTCGCCAGCGATGCTCTCAGGATGCCGAGAGAAGCCTTCCTTCATCTGCGAATTTGCTAAGGTCGGATAGTGGTCTCATTGAGTGGCGGCGGATATGGCGGGGGACGAGGGGAGTTGAAGTACATGCGGTACAGCAGTCTTAGCCGTCTTATTGACGCTAGAGGTCTTTGCTACCAACGCGCGGCGGCTATCTGTGCGGTAACATCGATCATGATCTTGAGTGCCACGGTGAGCGAGCCGCTGGCGCGCGAGATTCCTACGCTTCAGAACGGCGGTATCAAAGGGCAGGTGGTAGCTGATATCACCGACAAGCGTAGGCCACTCCCTGGCGTCGTCGTGAATCTGAGCGGCGCGCGTCTGGCGGACAAAAAGCTACAAACCGTTAGCGACGACGAAGGTCGTTACAACTTTAGCGGGCTTACCGCTGGCGATTACGCGGTTTCGGTGGAGTTGCAGGGATTTAAGAAATACGAACAGAAGGCCATTGTGCAGATCGAAGCCACCGTGGAGCTGAATATCCTGCTGCAACCCATTGCGCTGAGCGAGACAGTGACGGTGACCGAAGATAAGACTGATGCTGACAAGAGTGAAACAACCACAGCGGGCGTGATCACGGCCACAGCGCTGCGCGACGCTCCGCTTATCGATCAGAAATTCCAGGACGCCTTGCCCCTTTTGCCCGGCGTCGTGCGCGGGCCGGACGGCAACCTCAATATTAAGGGGACCCGCCCGAACCAGAGTGGGTTACTGGTTTCCAGTCTGAACGTAACTGATCCTGTGACGGGCAGTCCGGCCATCGAGCTACCTCTCGAAGCCGTAGAGACTGTGCAAGTCTACTCAAATCCCTACTCCGCCGAGTACGGCAAATTTACCGGCGCCGTCACAACCGTCGAGACCCGAGCGGGCAGTAACGATTGGCGGTATCTCGTGAGCGGAGTTCTCCCGCGACCGCGCTGGCGCGACGGCAAACTTTTTGGCATCGGCGCAGTGACGCCGCGAATCGCTGTAGGCGGTCCGATTTCAAAGAACAAGCTCTTCTTCTTTCAGAGTCTCGAATACCGGTTTGTGCGCACGAATGTGCCGAGTTTGAAGAACCTTGAGGAACGCCAGCGAGATATACAACGTGAAAGCTTCGATTCGTTCTCGCGCGTTGATTACGTAGTGAACCCCATCCACCGGTTTACCGCCAGCCTTTCCGTGTTCCCGCAAAAGCTCGACTTTTTCAACCTCAACAGCTTTAACCCGGCTGACACTACGGCAAACTTTCATCAACGCGGTTGGTTTCTTGCACTCAACGAACAAGCTGCCTTCAAATCCGGCGCGCTGCTGCAATCGAGTTTGAGCGTCAAGCAGTTTGACGCAGAAATCTTCGGCAATAGCGCCGCGCCTTATCGGATCGCTCCCGAGAGAAACTTTGGCGGCTGGTTCGACCGGCAGAATCGGGAAAGCCGGCGTTACGAATTGCTTGAGGTCTATCATTTTGCGCCCAGGCGTGGGCGTGGGTCACACGCGCTTAAGGCTGGCCTGAACGTCAGTCACGCCACCTTTAACGGCAGCAACACCAGCGCCCCGGTGCGCGTCGTTCGTGCCGATGGCGTCACCAGTCAACTGATCGAGTTTGTCGGTGGCAGCACACTGCGGGGCCGACAAAACGAGTATTCCGCCTTCGTCCAGGACAAATGGTCCATCAATGGACGCGTTACGCTAGACCTGGGTTTGCGCTTTGATCGTGACCAGATCAGCGGGATGAACAACTTCGCTCCTCGCTTCGGCTTCGTCTTCCTGCCGATTGCCTCCGAGCGCACGGTGGTGCGTGGCGGCGTCGGTCTCTTCTACGATAAAATCTCGCTGAACACCGGTTCGTTTGAGCAGTATCAGAACCTGCGCGTTACAACCTTTGCACCAGACGGCCTCACTGTGGTCGATGGACCCAGGCTGTTCCGGAGTAGTGCACCTGGTGACGGATTGGAGAACCCATACAGCCTCGCTGCTAATGTGCAAGTCGATCAGAAACTCACTGAGCGACTACTGCTGCGAGTCGGATATGAGGAGCGTCACACGCGGCGCGACTTCTTCGTCGAGCCAGTCACCCATCAAGGTTCGACAGCGGGCGCATTGTTATTACAAAACTCTGGTCGTTCTCGTTACCGCGAGTTTCAGACCACCGCGCGATTACGCTTCCAGGAGGGACGTAACATCTTCCTATCGTATGTGCGGTCCCAAGCGCGCGGCGATCTTAACGACTTCAACACCTACTTCGGTAATCTCCGGCATCCGGTGATTCGTGCGAATGAGTTTGGCAGACAACAGTTCGACGCGCCGAACCGATTACTCTTCTGGGGCGACTTCGGTCTACCCCGCGACATAGTTGCCACACCGGTCTTTGAGTGGCGGAGTGGTTTTCCTTATTCGCTTCTCGATGAGGCACAGAACTTCGTGGGCCCGCGCAACGCTGGCGGGCGATTCCCGCAATTGATGTCACTCGATCTGCTGGTGACGAAAGGGGTCAAGATCCCGTTTCGCGGAAAGAAGTACAAGGGCCGGGTAGGTGTCACCATTTTCAATATTACGAACCACTGGAATCCGCGCGACGTGCAGAACAACATCGCGAGCCTGCAGTTTGGAACGTTTTACAATAGTACGGGCCGAAGCTTCCGCACTAAATTTGAGTTCGTAAAGTTCTAATGATCACGCAAAGACGCAAAGATGACCGCTTTAGATGGCAAACGCGAGTGCAATAAAGATCGGAATTCCCCGGATTCATTGATTCCTTCTAAGTCTTCTTTGCGTCTTTGCCCCTTTGCGTCTCTGCGTGAACTACTAATCGCCACTCTCGCTATTTGCACTAGTGTGATTGGTGGAATCTGCCTCTAACCTCCGTGCCAGTTTCAGGATACGACTTCGATGATCACTGTAACCGAAGCTATTCAGATTGTTAAGCAGCAGACTCCAACGCTGTCTCCTGAGCTAGTCAAGCTTGAAGATGCGCTAGATCGATTTCTCGCCGAAGCGGTCATCGCCGATTCTGACCTGCCGCCTTTCGACCGTTCCCAAATGGATGGTTATGCGGTTCGCGCTGCTGATACTCACGATGCCCCGGTTCGCTTACTCATTGTGGGCGAGTCGGTGGCCGGCGCGGGCTGGCATTACGAATTGCTGGCTGGTCAAGCTGTGCGCATCATGACAGGAGCGCCAGTGCCGAAAGGCGCCGACTCCGTGCAGCAGGTGGAGCTAACGCGGGAACTTAATGAAGGAGCGACTGTTGAGATCCTGCGCTCAGCAGACCTTGGGAAATCTATTGTTGGCCGCTCCAGCGAGATCAGAGCAGGCGAAATGGTCTTACGGGAAGGCGAACGGATCAATGCAGCGATGATGGCTTTGCTGGCGTCGTTCGGTTACGCGCAAGTGAGTGTTGGCAGGGAACCCCGGGTTGCAGTGCTCGCAACCGGCAGCGAATTAGTATCTGTAGATCGACGACCCGGTCAGGATCAGATACGCGACTCGAACAATTATTCGATTGGTGCTTACGCCGCACTGGCCGGAGCCATCGTTGAACTGATGCCCCTCGCGGGCGATGATCCGGGCTTACTGAAGCGGCAGATCACCGCCGCTGCCGAACGGTCCGATGTTGTTGTCACCTCTGGCGGCGTTTCGATGGGAGTTTATGATTTCACCAAAACGGTCTTGAAAGAGCTCGGAGGCGAAATATTCTTCGAGCGCGTTGCGCTGCGTCCCGGTAAACCAACCGTCTTCGCCCGACTACCAAACGGAGTACTCGTATTTGGGTTGCCCGGTAATCCGGTATCTGTCTCGGTAACCTTCAATCTATTTGCACGCACGTCGTTGCTGGCAATGCAAGGGGCGCAGGAGCCGGCGCTGGAACAGGAAATAGCCATCCTCGAACGCAGCGTAAAAGGAGCAGTCGATAGGGAGAGTTATTTGCCCGGCCAAATAAGAACAGGAGAAGCAGGGCATCTGCTGGCCCAACCTTTGAAATGGGGAGGCTCGTCGGATCTCGTCGCGTTCGCGCGAGCGACTGGACTAATTAGAGTTCCCGCCGGCGTTGCGACGGTGGAGATAGGGTCGACGGTACGAGTCGTACGTCTACCATCGTGAACAAGTCAACTGCGCAGAAGGTAATTTACATCCGCACGCTGTCGCAAGTCTTCTTTGTGTTGGTGGGTTTGATTCCGAGAGAATGCAGGGTGGACTCAAGTCTGCGAAAGAACCCGATCTTGTTCAAGAGCGGATTGAGCCAGCCGTTGGTGATGCAGTAGTGCATTTTAAATGGTGCCGTGTGGTGGACATGATGATGCCCAGGTTCCAGGACCAGGCGCATCCGCTGCAACCAGCGTACTCCTGGGGAAGGCTTTTCCTGATGAGCCCACTTGTGAAAGACGTTGGTCGCGACGGTGGCGGCGGCCATTAAAGTTGTGCACAAGACTGCAAAAGCGATCAGCCCATGCGGACTCACCCAAAGCAGGTACAGGCAGAGTGCGAGGACGGGAACGGCCAGAATGCATACGTTTCCTACAATACTCACGAGCGTGTGCGTGCAAATGTCACGGGGAAAAATGTGGTGTTGCCGAAACGGTTTAATCAGCGCCGGGCCTACCACAGGAGTATCTTCCGAGAAGTAAGTGTCTGCGCCCCAATGTACCAACCCCCCGATGAAGTCGGCCAGTACCAGCGCGAGTGGAATTGCAAGCCCCGTCAGCCAGAGCAGTTCGAGTTCGTAGAGACGATCGAACGAGAAGTAGACATTGGGGACAAACAGGACCGGGAAAAGGATTGAGGTGGCATGCTCCAGAAAAGCATGAGCCGGAGTTGTATGTTCTGTGATCCCACTGTATCCGGGCGGAAGCCTCGCCGAACCGAGCGGAGCAAGGACTACCGCATCCTCCAACTGATCAGTCTCTATCTGCGGAGGCAAGCTAATTAGCGCGCCTTCCAAACCGATGCGATCTTGAATAACGGCTGACATAAGTCAATAGGTGTTCCGAATCCTACCCACCATAAATCGCGAAAGCTGTTGCGTAAAGTCTGAACCTTCCTCTTGCTCTGTTTATTACATGAAGGTACCCTCCCGATTACGGGCGAGAACGAGCCTTTACGCTGGGTGTCTGACTTTACGAGGACTGCCCTGTGATTGGATTTTCCGGGTGAGATTATTCTGATATGCTGCCCAAAAGGCAATAGTCATTTTGCATTTTTTACCTGGGTCGCGAAAAACTTGGCATCGAACTAACCTTGCTACCACAGAAACTCAAATGACAAATGCCAACAGGCTAAGACTACGCCGGACTCGCCACAGCATTCTTAGTGCAGAACATTTGTTTCTGTTATGAAAGAGTTATCGCATCTTGACGAACACGGCCGCGCGCGGATGGTTGATATCAGCTCCAAGACTATGACTATCCGGCGCGCAGTAGCTTCGGCGCGCGTGTTAGTTTCGCCTGAAACTCTCGCCGCGTTAGTGGACCGCCGCACTCCCAAAGGCGATCCGTTGGAGGCCGCCCGCCTGGCCGGCATCATGGCCGCAAAGAAAACCGCGGAGCTGATACCGCTTTGCCACCCACTTCCCTTAACTCACATAGACGTACGCGCGCATGTGAATGAGGACGGTGTGAGTCTCGAAGCAGAGGTAGCCACGAACGCTCAAACCGGGGTTGAGATGGAAGCCCTTACTGCGGTCGCTATCGCGGCGCTGACGGTGTACGACATGTGCAAGGCACTGGACAAGGGAATACGGATTACTGAGGTGCGTCTCGAGAGTAAGACGGGCGGTAAGTCGGGTGATTATCAGAGAGAGGGCTCCGAAGTCTGACACTTGTGGGCAATGGTCAAAAGCAAATGTCTGCTAGCAGCTACCGTAAGGCGTCAGAGGCGCACCGATGAGTATGGCTTCTCCTGAAATCCAAGACCTGGCCCGGCGATTACTCGCTTTCGAAGCGGCGCATGACAACTCGTCCGACGCACGAGCAGGCGTCACAGTGCAGGTCATTGAGGAATTACGTGTGCACCTCATCAGGTTCGCGGGAGTTGATGGCTTTCGATCTCTTTTATCCCGAGCTTTGACACTGGCAAAAGCGGAAGTTCCGTCACTAAATATAGTACAGGTACGCGCGGACGGCTCTTTGGAGGGATTCGATGGAATTGTGCAGCGCCAGGAGGCGGGGGCGGCATGGCAAGCAGGAATAGTTCTCGTGGCCCACTTGCTGGAACTGCTGGTGACCTTCATTGGCGCACCTCTAACTCTGCGCCTGGTGCGTGACAAATGGCCGGATGCGTCCATGGACGGAGCGGATCTTAGAACTGAGGAAAAAATATGAGCGTGCAAGACAAGGTGAGAATTCGGACACTGCCGACCGGCGTGCCGGGTCTGGATGAGATTTTGGGCGGTGGCTTACCGGAGTTTTCTTTTAACATCATAGCCGGCGCGCCTGGCGGCGGGAAAACCACCCTCGCCCATCAAATCATGTTCGCCAATGCCACCCCGGAGCGTCCTGCGCTTTATTTCACCGTGCTGGGCGAACCGGCCATCAAGATGCTTCGGTATCAGCAGCAGTTTGAATTTTTCGACCAGACCAAGTTGAATACGTCAGTCCGCTTTGTCAACCTCAGCCAGGTTGTGCTCGATCACGACCTGAACGCGGTGCTGGAGGAGATTGTCAAAGAGGTCGAGGCGGCCAGTCCCGGCATCGTCGTGGTGGACTCTTTTCGCACCGTGGTGCGGAAGGCACAGTCCGGCGCAAGTAATTCGGAACTCCAGGGGTTCATCCAGCGGTTAGCCCTTCAACTGACGAGTTGGCA
>JACCSP010000142.1 GCA_013812905.1 Pyrinomonadaceae bacterium | reverse complement strand
TATCCTTACCCAGTTTCTCATTGAGGCGGTGACAGTGACGGCCATCGGTGGAGCCATTGGCGTGGGGACCGGGTTTGGACTGGCTTATATTATTTCGGCACTTATTGGTTTCCCGTTGCTAATGAGTGTTGCCTCAGCCGTGCTTGGAGTAGGGGTTTCATCTGTGGTGGGAATTATCAGCGGCTTGTGGCCAGCTTGGCGCGCCGCGAAATTGGATCCGATTGAGGCGCTGCGAGCCGAATGAATGCTATTGCTAGCTAGGGGTCAGTTTGTCAGGTTCAATCTGGGATCCGGTCGCTACCGCTTCCGGTTCCGTATTGAGTGGCGGCTCTTCGGTAATTGGCAATCGGAGTGGGAACGGAAGTTAATCTTTGCGCTTTGACGACGTAAAAGAATCAGGCTTGATGGCTATCGACACGCTGCGTGCTAACAAGCTGCGCTCGTCGCTAACCATACTCGGTGTCAGCGTTGGTGTTGTCACGGTCATATTCATGGTGTCGATCATTCAGGGTCTGAACAGGGCTTTTGCCATTCAAATCGAGTCGCTGGGTTCAAATACAATCTTCCTCTCAAAATTCGACCCTAGCTTCGGGCGCCCGCCCGGGCCGGAAGAAATCCACCGCAAAGATCTAACAATGGAGGACGCCGAGGCACTACGTCGGGAGGCGCCTTCAATCGCGGGCGTCTCTCCGATTCATCGCATGATCGCCGCCACCGCGCGTTACCAAGACAAACAGACCGATACACCAATTCTTTTTGGTGTGACACCTTACTATGAGTTCGTCCATTCTCAGTATGTCGCAAGCGGGCGCTTTATTAATGACTTCGACATGCAGGATCGTTCAAACGTCTGCATCCTTGGCGTTGATGTGATGCGTGCGTTGTTTCCTTTTGCGGATGCGGTTGACCAGGAGATCAGGATCAACGGAAATCCGTATCGCGTGATCGGCGTTATGGAGCCGCTCGGTAATTTTTTCGGGCAGTCGCGGGATAATTCGATCTTTATGCCGATATCCACTTTCGATAAATACTATCCGGATCGGCCTTTTCCCGAAGTTGTGTTTTTCATCATCGTCCGTCCCCACTCGCGCGCTCAGGTGAAATCGGCAATGGATGAGATGACCGACATCCTGCGTCGGCGCCGGAGGGTTCCGCCAAACGCACCTAACAATTTCGGTATCTCGTCCCAGGACTCGTTGCTCGACGTTTACAATCAACTTACCGGGGCTACCGCGCTTGTGCTTACGGCCATCTCGTTTGTGGCCCTCATGATCGGCGGAATCGGCGTGATGAACATTATGCTGGTTTCCGTTACTGAGAGGACGAAAGAGATCGGCATTCGTAAGGCCGTGGGTGCTACTAAACTAGATATACTGTCTCAGTTTCTCATCGAAGCCGTTGTCCTAACGGCAATTGGCGGTCTGGCGGGATTGATTGTGGGCGAGATTGCGAGCTTGCTCATGAACAAATACTCGCCGCTTCCAGCTTACGTGCCCTTGTGGGCCATCGCAATGGGTGTGGGGATTTCTGCGTTAGTGGGCATCGTTTTTGGTTTATGGCCGGCCTGGAAGGCAGCGCGGCTCGATCCGATTGAGGCTCTTCGCTGGGAATAGCACAAACGAAACAATACCGGCAATCAACCCGTAGTAACCGAACCTTGAAATTTATCGAAACCCTCAAGCTTGCCATAGCGGCCATCTGGGCGCACAAATTGCGCTCAGCCCTCACGTTGCTGGGCATGATCATCGGCGTCATGGCGGTAGTGGTGGTTTACTCGCTGATTCAAGGCTTCAACACCTATGTTGACGAAAAGATAGCGGGCATTGGTGCCAAGTCATTCAACGTTCAAAGATTTAATCCGCTCGAGGATTTTAAGGACACCGATACCATTGCCGCCGCACAACGCCGGAACAAAGACCTAACCTTGGAAGATTACGAGTACCTCAAAGAGAGAACCACGCTAATCGGAAAGATCGGTGCTCGAGCCCGCGACACACCTTCCATAGTAAAGCGTGGTCACGAGATTCTTGAGGACGTTCTTGTGTCCGGCGCCACAGCGGCAATTGCCGACATTGAGAACCGAGACATAGCCGAGGGACGCTTTATCGTGGATCCCGAAAACGATGCGGCGCAACGCGTCGCTTACCTTGGCGCCGACGTGGCTACTAAATTCTTTCCGGTAGGCAGTCCGGTGGGCCAGGAAATTTCCATTTCCGGCTTGCCATACCGGGTGATCGGGGTCGAAACAGCCAAAGGTACAGTCTTCGGCATCCCGCAGGATAATTTCGTACTCGTGCCCCTAAAGACCTACGCCAACAACTTTGGCGGATTAATTCGCCAACGTTCGCTCTACTTTGTGGCTACATCAAAGTCGGATGGTTTATTTAATGACGCCGTCGATGAGACTCGATTTCTGATGCGCACCCGGCGCAAGTTAACTTTCGGTGAGAAGGATAACTTTGGCATTGTCACTCCTGATGCGATCACGGGACTGCGGGACCGTTTATTTGGAACTATCTTCATTGTCGCCATTGCGGTGCCCAGCATAGCCTTAGTCGTGGGCGCGATCGTGATTATGAACATCATGCTGGTTTCCGTTACCGAAAGAACGAAGGAGATCGGGATCAGGAAATCCCTCGGCGCACGTCAAATGGATATTCTAAAGCAGTTCCTGGTTGAGGCTGTGACTCTTTCGGCGATTGGGGGAGCAATTGGCGTTATCATCGCGTGGATTATCGGGCGGGTGCTAACTGCGGTTTTCTTTCCTACGTTCCTCTCGCTGGGAGCAGTCTTTATCGCTGTCGGCGTTTCCATGGGGGTAGGGGTGATGGCTGGCGTCTTTCCAGCCTGGAAAGCCGCCAGGCTCGACCCGATTGAGGCTCTCAGAGCGGAGTGAAAAACGTCAGTTGTCAGTTGTCAGTTGTAGTAAAAACGACGCTCACTGGGGTACCACAGTTGATACTCAACACCACTAACAACTGACCACTAACAATTGACGACGGACCAATGCAATGAAGCTCTTACGTAGTGACATTTACGAAAATCTTAGGATGGCGTTGTCGACCTTGGTGGCCAATAAACTCCGCTCGTTCCTGACCGTATTTGGAGTTGTGATCGGTGTGATCACCGTCATGTTGATTGCCTCAATCATAAGTGGCATTGACGTGTCTGTAAAAAAAGAAGTGGAATCATTCGGCACCCGCTCGATTTTCATTAGTAAGTTTAGTCCAGGAATTCACGTCGGACGTCGATCGCGCGAAGAGCGCATGCGCAAGGAACTGACCTACGATGATGCTATCGGGCTTTCCAATCTACCCGCCGTTGAATTGTCCGTTCCCTTTCTTGATATCACTAATAATTTCTTCGGCCAGAAACTCCTGGTTTCAGGTGGAGGAAAGACCACTGCAGGAATCGCGCTGCAGGGCACATTGCCGGAATTTGAACGTGCGGGAACTCAGATTGTTTCGGAAGGAAGGTTCTTTACCCAGTCTGAGAACGACACCAAGCAG
Source organism: Pyrinomonadaceae bacterium (assembly GCA_013812905.1). Classification (GTDB taxonomy): domain Bacteria; phylum Acidobacteriota; class Blastocatellia; order Pyrinomonadales; family Pyrinomonadaceae; genus PSRF01. The sequence continues at coordinate 13,401 of JACCSP010000142.1, read as the reverse complement.
GACGTGTGCGTAATTGGGTCAAAGGTGGCCGATGACTTTTTCAAGTTTGGTTCGCCCGTAGGACAGACAATCAAGATCGGAGCCGATGAGTTTCGGGTAGTAGGTACCTTTCAGAAACGCGAGCAGTTTCTTATCAGTGGCGGCAGTGACGATCAAAACAACGTCATCTATCTGCCTTTCAATGTCGCCAAGAAACTCAAACCCAATGCCGATGACATTTACATTCTGGCCGTGGGTAGACCTGGGCTGATGGACGAGGCGAAGGATCAAGTGCGAGATCTGTTGCGGGTGCGGCGGCAAGTGCCCTTTGCAGCGCCAGACAATTTTGGTATGGAAACCGCCGAAAGCATCCTCGATAACTTTCGCTCGATCACGGCCGGGCTGGCGATCGCCATGGTGGTTATTTCTTCGGTTGGATTGATGGTGGGTGGAATTGGAGTGATGAACATCATGCTGGTTTCCGTCACTGAACGCACCAGGGAAATTGGCGTGCGTAAAGCGATCGGGGCCAAGCGTAGCGACATCATGTGGCAGTTTCTGATTGAGGCCGCCACTCTCACCGGCATTGGCGGGATAGTGGGCCTCTCGATAGGTTGGCTCTCAACTTTCCTGCTCCGCCTCCTGCTTCCCTCGTATGTGCCGCTCTGGGCGCCGATCGGAGGCTTCGTGGCCAGCGTCGGCATCGGCCTTGTCTTCGGACTCTGGCCAGCATGGAAGGCCGCCCGCCTCGATCCGATTGAGTCACTCAGATACGAGTAGCTCCAAGCATTGAGGCATTGTAACTAAAAACTTGGGCAGATGGTGGCCAGCCCGTTTTCCTTTCTTGTTTCTGCAAGTCAGGAGATAAAGCTTGAGAACAAAGTGGCGAAGATCATCCCGAAAATCAGTCCCAAAATCCACAGGGTTATAGTGACTCCCCACGCTGCGCTGGAACTAACCTTTTGTCCGGCGTTGGTTAGCCCCTTAGCCCTTAACCACAAACCGTAAAAAGATAAAATTCCGATCGCGGAGCCCAGGACAAAGAGCGCTGGATGTTCGGCCGGCGTGAACAGTATGCCCAGATTGTCCTGCACTAGAGTTTCCTGACCAATAATCGGGTGTATGTCATCCCGCGCCTTGATGTAGAGGATAACTAAACTCACGATTTTAGAAACTACTGCAATCGGCAAAAATGCATAGAGCGTAGCCGCGAATGCCTGCCAAAAATTGATACGTCCTCCGAAAGCGAGCACTCCTAACAAACAAAGGGCAGCTATAAACGAACCAAAGACAAAAACAGTCACAAAGCTCTTCGCGGCCGTTTGGATTCTTTGGATTGGTTGGGTTGCTTGCTGTAGCGCACTCTCCTTCTGCGTATCCATTTGTTCGGGGGGGGGCTTTATCGGGCTCTCAGCCAGTTTATCGAACGTGTAGTTTACGATGACCTCTGGAGTCAGCCGCTGCGTGAAGGCGGCGAAGTAAAGAGCATTGACTGTACCTATCACCAAGAGCGCGGCCAGCCAGTGCGGGTGCGCTCTCAGATTTCCAAACACGCGGGTGGGCTCGTAGAAGATTCCCATCACTTTCTGCATACCTGACATCGGCGGCTCTTCTGCGTTTGCTGCCCGAGGAAGTCGTATGAAGCTGAAAGCAAACAGCATCACTCCCCAGCACACAAAGGCGAGTCCTGTCAAAATTCCTCCAGGAATAAACTTTGCAATTCCGCCGATGAGAACCAGGACGCCAAGCACGAACACCGTTACCGCCGGCATCCTCAGATGCAAGGGACGTGGACCCAGAGCATCGGCCGCGGGCGGTGGCGGTTGAAAGGTTTCGATCTTCGAATCGCTCATCGCTTTTCCTCCTGGGGATTTAGGACGGGGAGACAGCTTCCGTCCGGCTCAAAAAATAATTCAAGACGAAAGATCCGTTTCGATGGCCTGTTACGAACTCTCGTAGATTTATGTTTCGGGTACATCTTGGAGTCACTCCGCTTTGGGTGCTTCATTCCAGCCTGGTACCCGAATGCATGCGACCCGATGGCCAGCGGACAATTCGCGCAACTCAGGATCAATCCGGGCACACTCGTCAATGGCAATGGGGCAGCGGGTGCGAAACCGGCAGCCGGAGGGTGGATTGATGGGCGTGGGCACATCGCCTTGCAACACGATGCGCTCTCGTTTTCGCTTCGGATCCGGAACCGGAATCGCCGAGAGCAAAGCCTGCGTGTATGGATGAAGCGGTCGCAGGTACAAGTCTGCGGCGCCGGCTATTTCCACAATCCGCCCGAGGTACATTACTGCCACCCGCGTTGAGATGTGCTCTACGACGGCGAGACCATGCGAAATAAAAAGATAGGTGAGGCCAAACTCCTGCTGCAGGTCCTGCAGCAGATTGACGACCTGGGCCTGCACCGAAACGTCGAGAGCCGAAACTGGCTCATCGGCCACTACTAGTTTCGGATTCAAAGCCAGCGTGCGGGCCACACCGATGCGTTGTCGCTGCCCGCCCGAAAACTCGTGCGGGTAGCGTCTGCGGTAATCAGGATCAAGGCCAACGCGCCGCAACAGCTCACCTACGCGTTCGCCCCGTTCCTTCTTCGTTCCGATTTTATGAATCACCAGAGGCTCGCCCACGATGTCGCCAACTCTCATGCGCGGGTTTAGCGAAGCGTAAGGATCCTGGAAAACGATCTGCATCTCACGGCGCAACTCTCGCAGGTCGCTTCTATTCAATGAACGCACGTTGCGACCGTCGAAATCAATTTGGCCGGCCGTTGGTTCAATGAGGCGTAGCAGGCAACGACCAACGGTAGACTTTCCGCAGCCCGATTCCCCTACCAGGCCCAGGGTTTCGCCACGCAGGATTTCGAACGATACGTCATCAACAGCGCGCACCACGTCATCGCTTCCCTCAACCGGAAAGTGTTTGACAAGATGACGGACCTTGACCAGTTGTTGATGAGTTGTGCTCACTAAACCATCCAAGGCATCCACAGATTAGGCAGATTCCACAGATTATTAATTAAAAGTAGGCTTGCTGACGATCGTTTGCTGCCCTTCCTCCCCTTTCCTCTTAATCTGTGAATCTGCGTAATCTGCGGATTGTTTGTGATGGTCCGCAGTCACTGCCGCAGCCAGATCAAAGAGTACGCAGCGCACTTTCACCCCGCCTTCCAAATCGTAGTGTGGAATCTCTTCCGTGCAGCGTGGCATGCGATACGGGCAACGTGGAGCGAAATGACATCCGGGCGGCAGTTCTGTGGGACTTGGAACTACGCCTTCAATCGTCTCGAGCCTTTCTTTCTTCGCCACATGTTCCGCAGTCAGTTTCGGGACGGAGCGAAGCAACCCTTCCGTGTAAGGATGCCTGGGTCGCGCAAACACCTCCTCGACCGGCGACTCTTCCACGATTTTTCCGGTATACATTACGGCGACTCGATCTGCCACCTCGGCTACAACGCCCAGATCGTGAGTAATCAAAAGCACGCCAAGTTCCCGCGACTTTCTTAGCTCATCCAGGAGTTCCAGGATTTGCGCCTGAATAGTGACATCAAGCGCCGTGGTAGGTTCGTCGGCGATCAGGAGTTTGGGATTACAGGCGAGTGCCATGGCAATCATTACCCTTTGGCGCATGCCACCTGATAGTTGATGCGGATAATCGTCGGCGCGGCGAGCAGGATCTGGTATCGACACTTCGCGCATCGCGTCTACGGCCGCCAGCCGCGCGTCTTTGCGCGAGAGTTTCCGATGCAGCCTGAGCGCTTCGGCGATTTGCTCTCCTACTCTGAAAACAGGATTGAGCGAGGTCATCGGATCTTGAAAGATCATCGCAATGTCGTCACCCCGCATGTGCCGCATCTCCGGTTCGGAGAGCTGCAATAGGTTCTTCCGGTCAAAGATAATCTCACCGCCTACGATCTTTCCCGGTGGCGCAATCAACCGCATGATCGAAAGCGCAGTTATCGACTTGCCACAACCCGACTCGCCAACCAGTCCGAGTAACTCGCCGCGGTCCAAGTGGAAGCTAACGCCATTCACCGCCCGCACCAATCCGGCGCGCGTGGGAAAATGCGTCTGGAGATTTCGAACCTCTAGAAGATGTGACATTTACAGCATCGCGTATTCGTGACTTCTTTCATTACCCTCGAATTAATCACGATCCACGAAATCCCGCCAAAGGACACTAACAAGATTTCGTGTTAGTTCGTGTGATTTCGTGGGTCGTTCCGTCGCTCAATGCCCTTCACAAGAGTAAATGAACTACAAACATGTTCACTGAGAGCCAGTCAGTAGAGTTAGAGGCCCATCTTATCCATCTTCGCCTTCTCATATTCACTGTCTTCTCCGGGATAACGGAGCAGCTTGTTGAACTTCCCAGTCTCTTTAGCCAACGCCCAAATGATGCTTTCGCCGGCCGGCACGATCTTTGGCGCCGCTTGAAACATGGGATCTTTGAAAGCCTCCTGGGCATCAATTAGCTTCCAACCCTTGCTCTTGAACAAGTCAAGCAAATCTCCCAGGAAGAGGGCATTCAAAAGGTTGTAATGCATGAGGATCGTGTGCTTAACGCTTCTCCCAAGCACCTTGCGCGCCAGATCGTCGTAGTATTGAGCGCGCTCCCACATGTGAGCCAGATAGAAATCCCGGTAGGGCTTCACGTCCGCCGCAGGATCTTTGGTGAGCCGGGAGCTGAGACGATCTTCGATCGCCCAATCCGACGCGTCGATGGTTACATGACCGTTGCGATATCCGTGCTTCTCAAGGAATGCTCGGACGGCATCACGCTTCGCGGCCGTATCACCTTCCTTCAGATACGGAAAACGGAATAGCTTCTGGAATCGCGGGTAACTCCGGATTATCTCGTCGCACCTGGCAATGTCCGCTGTAAAAGCTTCGGCTGTAACCTTATTACTGTTGAGGTACTTGTGCGAGAAGGAGTGGTTAGCGATCAAATGACCAGCCCGGTCCCACTCGCGAAGCATTTCCTTGCCTCTGTCGCTGTCCAGATTCTTGCAGGCAACAAATATTGCTGCTTTCAAATCGCCGTGAGAGCGTAGTGCTTGCAGAATTGCGCGGTTGCGTTCTTCGGGAATTAGTCTCAGCGACTTGTTCCAGTTGAAATCATCGATAGTGATAGCGATTTCGGTAGAGCGCTTGACGGAAGAGAACCCAATGGCACCAAGTTCCAATGACATCGCTCCCATTCCCAGCACCTTGATGAATTGTCTTCGATTCATATTCTCAGCAAGTTATCTACCTGGCTGGCCGGCTGCTGAAAAAACTAAGAACCATCCACGAAATCGCGCGAAGCGGCACAAAAAAAAACCCTTAGTTCGAGTCGTTTCGTATGCTTTCGGGGATCGTCTTATTCTTCTCAAGAACGGCGCCCAATTTTTCAGCAGCCTGCAAGGGCGCAATCTGTCGATTACACCGTAGCAGCTTCGCGATACTCACCCCACACACCGCGCAAACGATTGCTGATCTCACCGACGGTCGCATAAGCTTCCACGCATTCAAGAATGCTGGGCAAGAGGTTTTCCGTGCCGCGGGCGCCTTCCTCGAGTTTTACAAGTGCAGTCTCGGCAGCCTGCGAGTCGCGTCGCTGGCGAAGTGTGCGCAGACGTTCCACCTGCGCCTTTTCGACCGCCGGATCCACACGAAGGATTGTCACCGGAGATTCCTCTTCAATTTGATAACGATTGACGCCCACGACAATCGCCTCTTGAGTCTCTATGGCTCGCTGATAACGATAAGCCGATTCCTGGATCTCGCGCTGCACATACGCCAACTCGATTGCTCGCAGCATGCCACCCATCGCATCGATCTTTTCCAGGTATTCCGTCGCCCGGGTCTCAATTTCGTCGGTAAGTTGTTCAATTACATACGAGCCGGCGAGGGGATCGACTGTGTCAGCGACGCCAGACTCGTTCGCTATAACCTGTTGCGTTCTGAGGGCCACCCGAGCGGCCTGTTCACTTGGTAGGGCAAGCGCTTCGTCCATCGAGTTTGTGTGCAATGACTGCGTCCCGCCCAGCACCGCGGCCAGAGCCTGAATCGTCGTGCGCACCACATTAACTTCCGGCTGTTGAGCGGTCAGCGATGATCCGGCCGTTTGCGTATGAAAGCGAAGCATTAAGGAGCGGGGATTGAGCGCGCCGAAACGTTCTCGCATGATGCGCGCCCAAAGCCGCCTGGCCGCGCGGAATTTGGCAATTTCCTCGAACAGGTTGTTGTGTGCGTTAAAGAAGAAAGATATGCGGGGTGCAAAGTCATCGACTTTCAGACCCGCGTCGCGAGCAGCTTCGATATACGCAATCGCGTCGCCAAGTGTGAACGCTACTTCCTGAATGGCAGTGGAGCCGGCCTCTCGAATGTGGTAGCCGCTGATTGAGATGGTGTTCCAGTGCGGCGCTTCCCGAGCGCAGAAGGCAAAACTGTCCGTCACCAGACGCAGCGACGGCGCGGGGGGATAGATGTAGGTCCCGCGGGCAATGTACTCTTTGAGAATGTCGTTCTGAAGCGTTCCCTTAACTTTGTTAAAGGAGACGTTTTGTTTCCGTGCCACCGCCAGATAGAGACAGAGCAACGTAGAGGCGGTCGCGTTGATGGTCATTGAGGTGGATACATTGTCGAGCGGAATGCCTTCAAACAGACGCAACATGTCTTCGAGGGAATCGATGGCCACGCCCACTTTTCCCACCTCGCCGGCAGCCAGGCGATCATCGGAGTCCAAGCCGATTTGGGTAGGTAGGTCGAACGCTACCGAAAGCCCGGTGGTACCGTGGGCGAGCAGATATTTGTAACGGGCGTTCGACTCCTCCGCAGATGCGTAACCGGCATATTGGCGCATGGTCCAAAACCGGCCGCGGTACATGTTTCGATAAATGCCGCGTGTAAAGGGAAACTGGCCAGGAGCGCCCAGGTCGTTATCGTAATTTAGCGGGATGGTGTTCTCAGGATTGAAATCGACGGGCAACTCGATTCCTGATGGCGTTTCGAAGCGCTCGCGACGCTCAGCGTTTGTTTTTGTCGCCATGGCCTTCGGTTGCAGTTCGAAGCAGTCCATCCGTGAGTCAAATGCGAAGCGCTGGAAGCCTAACATAGTGCTTGAGGGCTCGCAATTGAGGGGCTTTTGTGGCCAATTCATTTCATTAGAACACGGTGATTCCAGTCAACCAGCCCGCGATAGCGGGCGACAGCATAAAGCCTGGCGTGTAGCGCAGCGGAACCCCAGGTCACGAACAAACAAGATTCAATCAGCCCGCCGACTCGGCGACAGTAGATCGAGAATCTTGTTCGCGCGTTTATCCTCATCAACGATGATCTCTTTTGTTGCCGCCCGCGCGGGCGTAAGAACTCAAATGCAGTTGTCCTGGGGCTCACGCCCCCGAAGGCTTTATGCTCTTGCCACGCTTCGCGGGCTCTAAAGTCAATTGCCGCCCTCTTTGCGTTCACGGCCCCAATGTCGTAAGTGGCGCATCGCTTCGGGCTTATGTCAGAGTATTCGCGCTATGAAGAGTGTGACAGTTACAAAGCGCGGTGCCAGCCGAGTGCGAAACGGCCATCTGTGGATTTATCGCAGCGATGTTCTGGATTCAGGAGATGCCGAAGGCGGCGCTATTGTCGCTGTTCGAGATCAGCACGGAAACTTTGTCGGGCAGTCTCTCTTCAGTGATGCTTCACAAATCACCCTGCGTTTGTTAACCCAAGCGGACGAGGCCATCGATCGCGATTGGTGGCGTCAACGGATTCTGGCCGCCGTCAGACGTCGCCATGTCTCCCCGGACACGAATGCATATCGCTTAGTTTATTCGGAAGGGGATTTGCTGCCTTCACTCATCATTGACCGTTACCACGACGTCTTTGTGATACAGACTCTTTCGCAGGGCACCGAGGCACTTAAGGCCCTGCTGGTCGAATTGCTGGTCGAGGAATTCGCGCCTCGCGCTGTGATTGAAAGAAACGACGTGAAGGTGCGCGCTCTGGAGGGACTTGATATGGTGGCTGGCACGGTTTACGGAGCAGCCCCTCAGGAATTCGAGATTGTCCAACACGGGATCCGCTTCCTCGTGGCTCCGGAGAGCGGTCAGAAAACAGGTTCGTTTCTGGATCAGCGTGAGAACCGTCTGGCAGCCCGCGCGATAGCGCACGGGCGCGCGCTGGATTGCTTTTCCTTCAATGGCGGGTTTGCGCTTCATCTTGCTGGTATGTGTGAGGGTGTGATCGGCATTGATATTTCAGGCGAGGCGCTCGACATCGCGCGTCGGAATGCTGAGCTGAACAACTTCAACAACGTCGAGTTTCGCGAAGCCAACGTCTTTGATGCCCTGCGCGACATGGAAAACGCAGGAGAGGGGTTTGACACGATCGTGCTGGACCCGCCGGCATTTGCTAAGAATCGCGGTAGGATCAAGGCGGCGGCGCGCGGGTACAAGGAAATCAATCTGCGGGCGCTCAAACTGTTAAACCCTGGCGGCGTGCTCATCACTTGCACCTGTTCCTACCACATGTCTGAGCAGATGTTTCTCGGAATTATCGCTGAGGCCGCCATCGATGCACATTGCCGACTGCAAGTCGTCGAAAAGAGAACTCAGGCGAGCGACCACCCCATCCTGCTGGGAGTGCCGGAGACCTACTATTTGAAATGTGTTGTGGCTAGAGTTATTGAGTGAGGCGGAGATTTCTCCCACGTTTGGCGTGTCATGAACGTTAGCTTTGCGACGTACCGCCGCGGACCGTTTCCGCTAGTCGTTTTGCATCCGGGAGTGCTTCCAGAGCACGCAACAGCTGCGGGTCAGCGTCGAGCAGCACGCGCAACCCGGCATCGTTAGAAAATGCGGCGGTGATTATCTCTTCGCGCAGCCGGAGCTTCACAAAATCCCGTTCTTCATCCAGCTGCGCCTGGGTCAGTTGCGATTCCGCATCCGCGCGCACCCAACTTCGGAAAACTTCCACGACCCGATCTGTAATCGGATAGTCACCTGATTTTGGGTTTTTCCCGTACTGAACTTTTTCAACCTTATAAGTTTCAAGAGCCGGAACCAGACCCGCAGCGAGTTGCCGCGTGAACTGAAATGCCGCCTCCGCAATTCGATTGCGCTGGGGCGTAAAAGTAAGGGGCTTGACCTCGATATCAGGAGTAATACCCCCGCCACCGTAGAAAACGCGACCGGCCGCGGTCGTCACCGCTGGACCACTTAAACTAAGCGGAGTGGGAGAAGTTTGGGCAAGCGGGGAGATGGGATTCAGCGCCGGTGTAGGCGAGGGCGGTGGGGATGCTTCGTCCGGGTCGTGTCTAACGATGTAGTCATAAAATGAACCACTCGAGTAGTCGCGCTGCAGGGATCGGCCATAGGGGGTGTAGTAGCGCGCCGTCGTCAAAGTGAGTCCGGTATTGAATGGCAACTGGAAGACCCGCTGGACCAACCCCTTGCCGAAGCTGGTTTCGCCGACAACCAATCCCCGCCCGTGATCCTGAACCGCGCCGGCGACAATCTCTGATGCCGACGCCGTGCCTCGGTTTATAAGCACGACTATGGGCACATCTTCCGGGTCGGCCCCGCTTGATTTATAAACGATCGGCTCACTATATTCACTTCGGCCCCGCACGGACACCACGACTTGTCCTCGCGGCAGGAACTCGCTTGAGACGTCAATGGCTTGATCTAGTAACCCACCAGGATTGCCGCGCAGATCGAGCACAAGCTGGCGCATTCCCTGCCCTTTAAGTTTGGTGAGCGCCTCGCGCAATTCTTCGTCGCTGGTATGCTGAAATCCGCGCGTCAGACCGATGTAGCCTGTGCCCGGACGAACCATATAAGCATCACGTATCGACGGTAGCGGCACCGACTCTCTCACAATTGTAAAATACAGCGCCGCTTCCGAGCCAGCCCGCGCTACCTTTATTGTTACCGGCTCGCCGCGCCCGCCGCGCACATGTTTCGAAACTTGCTCGCTTGGCCAATCACGCGCATCTTTACCATCCACTTCAAGAATGCGATCGCCATACCTCAGTCCCAGCCGAGCCGCAGGTGTGTTTTCCACGGCCGACTGAATGTAGACCCCGTCACGATGTTGGACTATGGTCACGCCGATACCGTAGAAGCGTGAGTCTTGATCCTCTTTGAGCTTTCTAAATTCGTTGTAAGGGAAATACATCGAGTGAGGGTCGAGCGTAGAGAGCATACCCTGGACTGCCGCTTGAGTTGCCTTCTCATAGTCGATTTCCCCGGCGTAGCTGAAAGCAATTGTCGAAACCGCTTCGTTGTAATCCTTTTCAATGTCCTCCGCAGGCTTCTCCGGGACCGAACCGCCCCCCGAAACCGAGCGCCGGAGTCCCCGGGAGCTGCCGATCGTGCCGCCCACAACGGCCGCAAGCAGAATGACCACACCGGCAATGATGATAAGTTTCTTAGCCATTTCTGATAGGGCTTTGACGCCAATTACGCCGTAATGACGGGCGGTCCAAAGGAAAATATAACACAGTGACGCGCCTACACCCGAAGGCGGGTGGCCACTTCCTGCATGGTATATTTGACTCTACGTGTCAATTTCCCTATCTATTGTCATCCCGGCCTACAACGAAGCTGAGCGTCTGGGCACGACGTTGCCGAAGATTTTAGACTATCTCAGTGACAATCTTTCTGAGTCTGAATTGATTGTTGTCGACGACGGCTCAACAGACACCACAGCTGCAGTGGCGAGGGAAAGGCTATCCGCAGCGGAACGAGTAAGGACTTCCGTACTCAGCTATCAATCAAACCTTGGCAAAGGACGTGCAGTCAGGCTGGGATTGCTGGCGTCGCGAGGAGAGGTGGCATTGTTTTCCGACGCGGACCTTTCGACGCCAATTACCGAAACCCCCAAACTGGTAGCACCGATCTTCCGTGGGGAATGGGATCTCACATTCGGCTCCCGGGCCTTGGACCGAACTCTGATTGGAGTGCATCAACCTTGGCGGCGAGAGCAAGGTGGTCGGGTTTTCAATCTTGTCGTTCGTCTGGCGACGGGCCTTCCCTTCTGGGACACTCAATGCGGCTTCAAGGCTTTTCGGATGAGCGTATGTCGACCAATCCTTGAAGGCGCAACGGTTGACCGCTTTGGCTTTGATGTAGAACTCCTCTACATCGCTTATCGCGCAGGTTTGCGGCTCAAAGAGGTGCCCGTTCGATGGGATCATTACGAGGGAAGTAAGGTTAACGTGGCGAGTGACAGTGTGAAGATGCTTGGCGAAGTGGCTTTGATCCGGCAACAAGCCCGCCGGGGAATCTATGATAAGGCGATAAAAGCCAGCAGGGGTTCAACATGATTGCCCGACTCAACGTCAACATTGATCACGTCGCAACCGTGCGGCAGGTCCGACGTGCACCCGAGCCAAGCATCATCGCTGCGGCAATGATTTGTGAACAGGCAGGCGCCGATGGCATCACTGTCCATCTGCGCGGGGACCGCCGTCACATCCAGGATGATGATCTAAGGACACTGCGCGACGTCGTGGCCACCTATTTGAACCTGGAAATGGCGGCCACTGAAGAGATGTTGACAATCGCGCTCGAACACCGTCCGGACGCTGTGAGCCTGGTAGCTGAGAACCCGAACGAGATAACTACCGAAGGCGGATTGGACGTCAAAGCAAACATGTCAATCGTGGGCGCTACGGTGAGTCGCTTGCGGCAGGCGGACATTCTCGCGAGCCTGTTCATAGATCCAAATCCCGCTCAGATCGAGGCTGCGCATGCTGTGGATGCACAGCAGGTAGAGTTATGTACCGCGGCCTATGCTGATAGCACACTTGGCGGGCGCGGCATTCACGGTGAGGGCGAACTCCGCGCAGGGCAGGAACTGCAAAGGCTGCGAGAGGCGGCAGTGCTCGCCTCGCAGTATGGTTTAAGGGTTGCGGCTGGACACGGCTTGACCTATCGAAATGTAGGCGCGGTCGCTGCATTTTCTGAAATTACGGAATTCAACATCGGCCACAACATCGTGGCACGGGCAATCTTCAGCGGGCTCGCTCGAGCTGTGCAGGAAATGCGTGAGGCGATCAGCGCGGGCAATCAGCAAAGCAGACAACTAGCAGGCTAGCAGGAGACTCTCTGAGGGATGGGCAGGATTATTCAACTGCCAACTCGGGCACGTGCTCATCTTCATATTTTCCAATCAATACACCAACAATTTCCATCAGGGATGCCAGCGGATGTGCCTCATCTCCCCAATTTCGTCAATCAAGCCATCAAGCAACGACACAAGCCGGCGATATTCTTCCTCCGTATGCGGCACGAATATTGTACCGGCTAGGGAAGACCACGCATCTGCTGTTTTATTCACATCAAGATTCCGCATTTCTATTCCATCCACTTTCCCTCATCATATTCGGAATGGGAAAGCACACTCCGAATATAAATCTTCCTCCGATTATAGTGGATTGCTGCGATTAAGGCTTGGGCTGGCGAAGTGAAAAGCTCGCTAGCGGCGACCACGGTGCAAGAATTGGCCAACCGGCACCGCAGGTTCGTCGACGAGACCGACGCCCACATAGCCTGCGCCCTTGGAGGTAGGCGACGACCGCGACCCCGGCCTGTAGCGAGCGGATTTGGTCGCTCCACTTCTTCCCCTGCCCGGCGGACAAGAAGCCGTAAATTCTGCAGTCTTCCCATGACCTGTGGGCACCTTCTCCCACGTTCACGTAATAGATGCCCTTGGCGAAGACGAAGCCCGGCAGGCTCAAGTGAATCGTATGGTGTGGGCGGAACTTCTCGGCGAAATGTCCGGAGGAGACGTTAGTAAGCGTGCGACCCAGTTTCCAGATCAAGGTGTTCTCAATGAGTAGCGCCTCACCTTCGGTAAGTCCAGCTGCGACTACCTTGATGATGCGGGAGAGCCCGGCGGCCTTGATTTCCTTGATGAGCTTAACCTTTCGAGTATCGCCGGTATCGTCGATGTGAACAGCTTTCCGACTGCCCCGCCCCTTGCCGTAGTAGAACTCATCGAGACTGCGAGGATCTGTAGACGTAGACGTAGTAGTCGGCTCGTTGCATAGCTCACTTTCCCGTCAGGGGCAACTAACGAAACTAATTGAACGGCCTAAGGGCCGTCTTGAGAAGCGTCGATTAGAACGCATAGTGCGCCGGCGGTTCATTAGTTTCGCAGCCCCAGACACTAGGGCAGTTGGAAGGAAACTTTCTGATCGGTGGTCTCAGTTGCCGGATTTACCGGTAGCGAGCTGCAGGCGGACCATAGCGCGATCGAGCTCAATGCGGGCCTCTTCGAGATCTTCTTCAGTCCCACTCCACAAACCTAATTTCTTCTCTACATGTTCACGAGCCAATCGAGCGCGAGCTGCATCGATCTCTTCGGGACGTTCCGCTATTTCAGCCAACACCGACACGTGATCATCCCTCACTTCCAGAAATCCGCCTGAAAC
>JACCSP010000109.1 GCA_013812905.1 Pyrinomonadaceae bacterium | reverse complement strand
GCAGGCGTTCTACGGACTCTTGACGAAGGCGAATAAAGAGCGTCCCCAACCAAAGGACGTTCAAGCGCTCAAGGATCTTCTTTATCAGAAAAAAGATATGCGGCTTTGGAAGGCTGTTGTCGGTATGCTCCGATCTGAACTCCGAGCAACAAACGAAACTCCTCAAGGAAATTGAAAAGGGCCAGTTCTTTGAGCTTGCTCGCACGATGACGATACTGGGAATGTTCTCCAATCCCGAATACGGCGGCAACTACAACCAAATCGGCTGGAAGCTGCTCGGCTTTGAGGACCAGTTCTTCTATAAATCGCCTTTCGGTTTCTATGACGTTGAGTATCAAGCGAAATAGGCAATCCGAATTATGTCGAACGAACAGGCCAGGTAGTGAACAGCCCGCAACGTCCTTCAAAACGGAAATGCCGGCGTCTCGTGATCGCGTAAACTTTAACGCCACGAGGCAAGTCGCTCGCAACGCGCGAGAGCTGAAACAACGGCGTCCGCCCGATAGCTGAAATGAGATCAAACACGGGCGGCCCGGCCGCAAGTCGCTCAAAGACCGGTTGAGTCATCATAAGAGACATTCACTTTTCGGTAGGGACAGGCGCACGAAACCATATCCGTCAATCGCATTAGTTGTTCGCTCCTCGACTTGATATACAGAAAAGGCTAACGGTCACCAACTGCTAGTGAGGCCGGACATCACCGCGCCTGCGCCATAGGTTAACAGTATGCCGCGAGTGCTTCTGCTTTTGCCAACGACCACGTATCGCGCGAAAGCTTTCGTAGAGGCGGCGCTGAAAATGGACGTCGAAGTTGTTGCCGCGTCTGAGCAGCCGAGCACTCTTGCTGACAAGAATCCTGAGGGGCTGCTCACGCTCGACTTCGACGAGCCCGGCCGCGCCGCGCGCCAGGTTAAGGAGTTTGCCGCGCAGTTTCCAATCGATGCCGTCATACCCGTCGACGAAGACACCGTCGTCGTTGCGGCGTCTGTCGCCCAAGCGCTGAAGCTGCGGCACAACCCTGTCGAAGCCGCGATCACCGCGAAGAACAAGCATCGCATGCGCGAAGTGCTCAGCCGCGCCGGAGTGCAGGTCCCTCGCTATTGGCACTTTTCTCTTGACGAAGACACGGGCGAGGTTGCCGCTCGCGTGACTTATCCGTGCGTCGTCAAGCCAGTGTTCCTATCGACGAGCCGGGGCGTGATGCGAGCCGACAACGAAGAAGAGTTCGCGGGGGTCGTGCGGCGGCTCGATCGAATCGTCAGTGACCCGAAGGTCGCGCGACGCGGAGGCGCGCTCGCCCGCGAAGCGCTTGTTGAAGAATTCATCCCAGGCTTTGAGGTCGCGGTCGAAGGCTTGGTCACCGATGGCGAGTTTCGAATGCTCGCGATCTTCGATAAGCCTGATCCTCTTGACGGTCCGTTCTTCGAGGAGACGATCTACGTGACGCCGTCGCGTCTGGGGCGAGACGTTCAACGGCGGATAGTGGAGACAACTGCTGCGGCGACCCTAGCCATGGGTCTGACGAAAGGTCCCGTGCATGCGGAGCTGCGCGTGAACGAGCGCGGCCCATGGGTGATCGAAGTGGCCGCTCGCGCGATCGGAGGACTGTGCTCGCGCGCGCTGCGATTCGACAGCGGAGTTTCGCTCGAAGAGTTGATCATCCGGCACGCGCTCGGCGAAGACGTGCGGTCTGTAGAGCGCGAGCATCAGGCAGCGGGCGTTATGATGATCCCGATACCTCGCGCGGGAATCTTGAGAGAGGTGCTTGGTGTTGACGCCGCGAAGGCTATGCTAGATGTTGAAGACGTCGTCATCACTGCTCACATCACACAAGAGATTCTGCCGCCGCCTGAGGGAGCGAGCTACCTCGGTTTCATCTTCAGCCGCGCAGATACTCCCGATCAGGTCGAAGCCGCGCTGCGTGAGGCGCACGCGAGGCTTGAGTTCCTAATCGAGTAGATTGTTAAATATGCGGCTCAGTCCTAGAATTAACGTGAAAATGTACGAACAGGGGAACAGCACGAAATCCATCCTGCTTGTGTCGTGCTACGAGCTGGGCCATCAGCCTGCGGGCATCGCTATGCCGATGGGGTTCTTGCGGCGGGCAGGATACCAAACCGAAGCGATGGACGTTTCGGTTGAAGGATTCGACGCCGAAAAAGTTAAGCGCGCCCGCTTCGTTGGGATATCGGTCCCGATGCACACGGCGCTGCGGCTTGGCCTGCGCGTGGCTGAAGAGATTTGCAAGCTCAACCCGTGCTGCCACATTTGCTTTTATGGTTTGTACGCGTTGCTCAACGCGGATTATCTGCTCAGCACCGTTGCCGACTCGGTGATCGGCGGCGAGTTTGAAGAAGTGCTCGTTCAACTTATTAAAGCCGTCGAGTCCGGAGCGGCGATTGACATCAAGGAAGTGAGCACGCGAAGGCTCCCGTCGAAGCCGGTGCTCGCGCGGCTCAACTTCACTGTGCCCGACCGCAGCGCGCTTGTGCCGCTTGAGCATTACGCCAGGCTCGAATACAAGGGCGAGCAGCGGCTGGTGGGCTATGTCGAAGCAAGCCGCGGGTGCTTGCATCACTGCACGCATTGTCCGATCCCGCCTGTGTACAACGGGCGCTTCTTCGTAGTGCCTAAGGACGTCGTTCTCGAAGACGTTCGCAGGCTCGTGGCTTCGGGCGCGCGGCATATCACATTTGGCGATCCGGATTTTTTGAACGGCCCCGGACATTCGCTTCGCATCACGCGCGCGCTGCACCAGGAGTTTCCGCACCTGACCTTTGACTTCACCGCCAAGATAGAGCACATACTCAAGCACCGCGCGCTGGTCCCTGAATTCGCGCGGTCAGGCTGCGTCTTCGTTGTGTCGGCGGTCGAGTCGGTGAGCAACACGGTGCTCGAACATCTCGATAAGGGCCACACGCGAGACAACGTTCTCGAAGCGCTTCGGATACTGCGCAGTGCGGGCGTAGCTATGAGGCCGTCGTTCGTTTCGTTCAGCCCATGGTCCACGATCGACGACTACATAGACATTCTCGAGTTTGTCGAGTCTCAGAGCCTGATAGATCACGTGGATCCTGTACAGTACAGCATTCGCCTGCTTGTTCCGCCGGGCTCGCTGCTGCTGTCGCAGCCAGACACTGATCGGTGGCTGGGACGGCTGGTTCAAGGTTCGTTCACCTACGAGTGGGCGCATCCCGACCCGCGCATGGACGAGTTGCACAACCGAGTGAGCGCCCTGGTTGAGCAGGCAGCTAGCAGAAATGAGGACACGGCTGAGACGTTCTATGCGATCCGCGAAGTTGCTTATGCGGCTCGCGGTGATGAGCCGCCCATTCGAGCCGAGCGTGAGATTCGCCCGTTGAGGTTGCGCCCGCCGCGATTGAGTGAAGCGTGGTTCTGCTGAGCGGAGCCGACGAGGGACCAGTTTGGTCCCCTTGAAAAGAGGGCGGGGATATAATCAATCACGAATAACAGCGTAACAGACAGGGAGTCTATGATGAGTTCACCACTAGCCATTCAAATCAGAGGCGACGTTGACCAGGGAGACATTCACGTATGCCGGTTCACTGTTGACCGGCCCGTGCACGATGGGTCTGCCGTCTTCTACACGCCTGAAGAAGCAACGGACAACGAGCTGGCGGACAAGCTGTTCAAGATTCCCGGTATGACGAAGGTGGAGCTTGACGGCAACATGGTGATCGTGACCCAGGGAGGCGCGGAAGACTGGCGCCAGTTGGGTAAGCGAATAGGCTCGGCGATCCGAGCTTTTCTGAGTCCACCACCAGAGATTCCTGACGGTGATCGATTGCCTCCCGAGCACGTGAGGATCAACGTACAGCGTGTGCTCGATGAGATGATCAACCCGGGAGTGGCTGCTCACGGCGGGTTCGTTGAATTGCTGGATGTTCAAGACGACAACGTGTTCATACGAATGGGCGGCGGGTGTCAGGGCTGTGGCGCGGCGGATGTGACTCTGAAGATGGGCATCGAGCGATTGATCCGGGAGAAGGTGCCTCAAGTCCGTGAGATACTCGACACCACCGATCACGCTTCGGGCATGAATCCGTATTACGCTCCGTCGAAGTAGCAGGGCCACACGAGAACGCTGCTATGCGTTTAGACACATGACGCAGCTCTGCTCGTTACAAAAATCCAGGCGCAACCAAGGCCGAGTGCACACTGGAGCGTGGCGGGTCTAGT
Organism: Pyrinomonadaceae bacterium; assembly: GCA_013812905.1. Lineage (GTDB taxonomy): Bacteria > Acidobacteriota > Blastocatellia > Pyrinomonadales > Pyrinomonadaceae > PSRF01. Next base: position 2,470 of record JACCSP010000109.1, on the reverse strand, counting down.
AGCCCTTCGGGAAGGCCCGATGAATCGGGCTTGAGGTGGGGCCATTTCTTGCCAAAGAAAGAAACAAGAACTTAGACTCTTGTTGTACAGAGAAGACCAAAGTAATTTGCTTTGGACTCTCCGCGTCCCCGCGTCGATGCATCACTTAACTACACCTCAACTTCCACGTCATCGCCCTCAACCCGTGTGTTGTATCTAGTGACTCCTCTTGCGGCAGGGGGGCCGAGAACCTCGCCCGTGGTGACGTTGAAGATAGATCCATGCAACGGACAGGTCACCTGCGGGCCATCAAGTTCACCTTCTGACAATGGACCGCCCACGTGCGTGCAGGCGTTGTCGATAGCGTAAAACGATCCATCCACGTTAAAGAGAGCTATCTCCTTGTCGTTCACCTCCACCATCTTTGCCTGCCCGGGCGCGATCTCAGCCATCTTTGCTACTTTCACAAACTCTGCCATGACTCACCTCCAGCTTCACTACAAGGCAGGTATGATCCGTCTTTCATCCATGCGCGCATACTTACTTTAACGGTATCGCGGGCAGTCGCTTCAGGGTGCGGCTCGTGGGATCAATCGTGATACCGACCGATTCAAGAGCGGTGACTCCGAGTATTGGTTCCGCATTGTCAGGACCGAAGATCACACGACCGGCAGTGACCTGGCCCATAAACTTGATCTCCACAAGGCCAAACGGATATTCCTGCACTGTGCCGTTTGCCGGTTCATACACCGTGATGCTGATCGCGCGCCGCAGTCCCATACGCCTTTCGCACCCTGCCCGGTTAGGCCTGCGTGAAACTTCGCCGGCATTTGTCCTGCGGTATCGCCGTCAAAGTTGTATGTGAAACTCTTTCCTGTCTCTTGGACCGGAGCTGTCTTTTCGCGCTCGATTACATTAGATTCGGTTGACACGCCCGAGGAAGTTGAACCGCTCCGCGCATTGCATGCCAGGACGACTAGCATTAGGAGCGCGCACGCGCACGCAATCATTGATCTATTCATGAACTACCTCCAATTTATTGCTCCTCTTACAGCTTTCAAGTCAAGCTCACGCGCGATTATACGTTTTGAAAGACATCAAGATAGGCTTATTAAGCTCTGCGGATTGTGAGTGACACGACCTGTCGCACCCACCGACCCTGTCGTTTCTCATCGGGCACGACCAACCTAAGGGGTCCTTCCTTTTCCGCTAAGGATTTACCATCGCGGCGATTTGCAAGAATGATAATGCGGTCTGTAAAGGCATGGTCAAATTCCGGTAGCGCAAACACTGCGCGATAGCCGTCCGACGCTTCGACAATCAGAAACAGCGCTAGTTCCTTCCCGCGTAACTGTTCACCAAACTTCACGCCCGCCAGCTTCCTTCGCCCCCACCCGCGCTGCGGCAACTGTCCGAGTACGGAATCGGACTCTCGCCCAGCGAGCCGAACCCGGAGAATGCCGTCAAGGATCTCGTGTCGTTCCTGCCCGTGCTGGCCTACGATGGCGCCAATATGACGCAGGTTGACGCGGGCAGCATCCTCGATATCGCGATGGCAGGCACCTCGGCGACGCTCCTAGCGCGCAAGTGGTAATCCGCGCTGCTCGTGAACCTAGACAACGACACCCTCCGGCGCATTCTGGACAATCCCGAGGCGATGGCCGCGGTGGAGCGCATCGAGGGCTGGCGCTCGCTCGGCAACAACATCATCGAGACGATCATCAACAAGAGCGAGAAGGTCAAGGATCTCAAGAACAAGGCCAAGGACCGCGACCTGACGGCGAAGCAGAAGAAGCAACTGACCAACGAGGAAAAGGAGTACAAGTCCAAGCGCAAGCTCGTCCAGGAAAAGCTGATCAAGTTTGCCACACGCATCCCCGCGTTCCTGTACCTGACCGACTTCCGCGAGAACACGCTCCAGGATGTCATCACCAAGCTCGAACCGGACTTGTTCCTGGCCGTCACCGGTCTGAAGGTGAATGACTTCCACCTGCTCGTGCGACTGAAGGTGTTCAACACCGAGCAGATGAATCAGGCTGTCTTCGCCTTCCGTCGCTACGAAGACGCCTCGCTTCGCTACACGGGAATCGAGAGCCACGAGGGCCTTTCACACTACGGGCTCTACGACACCGTGGTATCGAGGGACTAAAAGGGCAACTCACGTGAGGGCGACACAGATCAAGCCGGTACTTAACCACAAGATATTGTGCCTTTTCACTGATGGCACAAAGTCAGTCCGTTTTGTTGCCCGTAATCTAGTGAATCTAAAGGAAAGCTGATTTACATACTACATGTTATCAGACGCAGCTCGGGATTTTGTGCCATACTTAAAACGGCAGTAGTAGCTCCATTTCGAGCACGACATGGAGGTGACGAATGACGACGAAAAGCGACGATCAAGAGCAAACAGCACTCACGCCGCGACAAGCCAGCGTGGCTGATCTGCTTGCGACAGGTTCTAGCGTGACGGCCGCTGCGGAAGCCATCGGAG
>JACCSP010000121.1 GCA_013812905.1 Pyrinomonadaceae bacterium | reverse complement strand
GCTTTCATGACTGCTACTGCCGTAGCTCAAAATACAAACTCGTCAACTACGGGGCGGCCCCGCTCGTCCGGGACAAACACAAACAGATCAGCCGATCCCCCAAAGCCCACTGATACTCAGCAGCCGGCAACAACTCCGCCGGCGGCTCGAACCTCTCCAGCCAAACCGAGAGTCGTTACTGCTCAGGCTCCCGGGGCTGACACTGTGCTGGCGGCCTTCGAACGACTACTCAATGGAATCCGCAAAGCAGACGTAAAGGTGGTGAGCGGTGTCTATTTGAATTCGCCCAGCCTGGTTCTCTTCAACAACAATGGCACGATAACCAAGGGCTGGGAACAAATGCGCAAGAATCGCGAGAGCTCCTATCCAGACATCAAGGATGTGAAACTGGAAGTTCGTGATCTCGCAGTCACAATGCTCGGCCGCGACGGCGCCGTCATCACCTGTCTCTGGACCCAATCACAAGCCTACAAAGACGTCCCGGAAACCGCGACCGGAAGAATGACTCTGGTATTCAAGCGCGTGGGCCGAGACTGGAAGGCAGTGCACCTGCACACGTCGCCAGATAAGCAGGATCCTTCACGAGTGCTGCCATCCGAGGAAGGTCCCTCGCCCGCACCCTCGGCTACGCCGTCTCCAACTCCCAATCCACTCCCAAACGGAAGAAGCCGCCCACGAACTAAATCGTGAGCGGCTTCCGGTGAACTGTTCGGATTGGCCTGTGGACTAACTGTGTGCCGCTTCCAGAAAGGAGGAGCACCAAGCAGTGAGACGACCGAACCGTAATCCTAACAATCTATGATTAAAGTTCAGAGGTCAGGCCGCAGCCACCTCACTGTGATTAGAACTCATATTTTTTTGATCACCTCCTTTCCAGTGTTGGGAGGATAATAAGATAGGTGCGGGCAGGCGTCAATTACTTTTTGGAGTGGTTTAGAGAAGCGCTAAGACCGGCTAAATGCGAGGCGTCCTCTGGTGTAAACCTTCCAGGCGTGCTCAATCCCAAAAAAGTAAGCGAGTTCACGGTAGTCGTCGCAATTGTGAATCACGAAATCCGCCAGCTTTCTCGGTTCCAGCGATCCTAATTCCTTTCCCCTGGCCAGACTGCAGGCCGCGTTAATTGTTGCCGCCGAGAGTGATTCCGACGGCGTCATCTTCATATGAGTCGAGGCTAACGAAAACACCATTGGCATGGATGGCGTAGGGGAAGAGCCCGGATTGAAGTCAGTAGCCAACACAACTGCCAGTCCCGCATCAATCATTTCCCGTGCGGGAGGGTAACGATTTGAACCAAGCGCGTAGACTGAGCCCGGTAAAAGCACCGGCTGAACTCCGGCAGACTTGAGCGCAGCAATCCCCTCGGCGTCCGCATGCTCGAGATGATCGGCGGTAACAGCATTAAGTTCGGCTGCCAGCTTCGCTCCTCCGGTAAGCGTTAGCTGATCGGCATGAATACGAAGTTTCATGCCGTGCCTGCGGGCTGCGGAGAGTATTGCTCGGGAGTCGTCGGTGGAGAAGACCTTTGCCTCACAGAAGACGTCGCAATACTCAGCGAGTTTTTCCTGAGCAACGCGCGGCAACAGCTCGTCGACGAGCAACGCGACATACTCATCACGTCGATTCAAATACTTGGTCGGGATATCGTGCGCACCAAGGAATGTTGGCACGTAACGCAGCGGGGTCTCCTGCCCTAACCTCTTGATGGCCCGCAGCAACTTTATCTCATCTTCGACAGAGAGACCGTAACCTGACTTGGCCTCGATCGTGGTGGTTCCCGATCGCAGGAACCAGTCCGCGTATCTCCGTCCCGCTTGTACTAATTCTTCCAGGGTGGCCGCCTGGGTGGCTCGCACAGTCGACTTGATGCCTCCACCGCGCGCGGCTATCTCCTGATAAGACGCACCTTCAGCACGTTCTTCGAATTCATTGGCCCGCGTGCCTGCAAAAACGGGATGCGTGTGCGCGTCGACGAAGCCCGGCAAAACAATACGACCCCCCGCATCCACCAAAGTGCACTTGGCGCCAATAGAGGGTTCAATCTGCTCTCGCGTTCCGACCTTCTCAATCCGCTCGTTGAGCACCAGCATCGCGCCGTCGGAAATGATCGAAAGCTGGCGCATCTCTCCGCCTATGCGCGGACGCGGCGGACCGGCGAGAGTAATGAGTTGTTTGCAATTGATTACGGCGAGCATGTTTCCGCGAGTCCCACGTCCTAGCTCCAAAGACTGGTAACACAATAGAGCAACGAGAGTAACGCGGTTACCCCTAACATTGGCAATGGTTTTCGCATAGATAGTGGTCTCCGAACGACTGGATAGGGCGACTGGCAAGCTGGGTAAAATTATTCCAAACAGCCGGTCCTATGAAGCTCGGCGAAAAGATTCAGGGAGCACTCGACGTATGATCGTGAACTATTCGCCAGCCTTGTCTGGTGCGGCTAAAAACCAACGTAAACCGTCCGTGAGGCTGATCGTTAGCTCTCTGCAGTTGCCAGCGACCAATCGTCACCGCAGCATCATTGCTTACGATGCTGGTTTCGAGATCGGAAAACGTCAGTGTCCCCATTTTCTCACGCGAGTCGTAATTTTTCTGGTAGCGATCGTGCACGGTCTGCCAACCGCGCGTGAGGGCATTGCCGGAAACAAATGTGATATCAGCGGAGCGAGCGTAGCCATCCATGTAGCCCTCAAGGTCGCCTCGATTCCAAGCATCTCTCTGTGCGTCAAGCACGGCCCGCACGGCGGAAATGGCGATCGCATCACGTTTTGATTTCCTCTGGGCATGGACTGAATCGTGAAGTGGAGGTGCAAAAATGGTGGCACAAAACAGTAAAAAGCAGACTGACATTCGCCGCATTTCCCGCTCCTTCATTTGGTGATCTTAAGCTCCGCTAGGAGCGAGTGAAACCCCGTTCACTTAGTGTTGTCCTTCAGAGGCGCCATATATAGCACCTCCCACTCTGCCCGGCCACCATTTAGTAGTGCCTGACCTTAAACCAGCGGCTCAAGGGTTATGCGCGGTTTTAGGGTTGGGGCGGCCCGTTTAGGCGCTGGCACTGAGGGAGTGGCGCTCCAGCTTGAGGTAGAGACCGCGTCGAGTGAGGCCGAGTTCGCGGGCGGCGCGGGAGATGTTGCCGCCGTGTTTGCTCAACGCTGCGGAGATCATTCGACGTTCAACTTCCCCCAACGCGTCTGCAAGCGTGACATGCTGAATAGAGGGGGCCATTGATCCGAGCGTGGCCATCGTAGCGGGAGGAGTTATTGGAGAGGAAGTATGTTTCAGCTCAGGGGAGAGTTGTTCGGGAGTGATCGTGGTCCCGTCCTCGGCGCGGGCCACGATGCGCTGAATCTCGTTGCAGAGCTGGCGCACATTGCCCGGCCAGTCGCCTACCATCAGCAGATCCACCGCCTGAGGCGTGATCTGGATATCCTTCCGCACAAACTTCGAAGAGTAATGGTTGATGTAGTAGTTAACGATTGTCGGAATTTCGGAGCGACGCTCTCGTAGCGGCGGAACGCGCAACCTGATGACGTTGAGACGATAGTAGAGATCTTCGCGGAACCGGCCCTGGGCCACCATCTCTTCCAGATCCGTGTTGGTAGCGGCAATGATCCGCACGTCGACTTTGGCAGGTCGTTGCTCGCCCAGAGCTTGAATCTCACCTTCCTGCAAAAAGCGCAGCAGCTTAGGCTGCAGGTCTAAAGGCAGGTCCCCAATCTCGTCCAGGAAGAGCGTGCCGCCGGCCGCGGTGCGGATTACACCTTGAGAATCCGTGACTGCCCCGGTGAACGAGCCGCGTCGATAGCCGAAGAGATAGCCTTCGGAGAGTTCCTTGGGTACTGCAGTGCAGTTGAACGGCACAAAGACTTTGGAGCGACGGCTGGAAATGGCATGAATCGCCCGCGCCACCAGCTCTTTTCCGGTGCCCGATTCTCCCGTCACCAGAACCGTCACATCCGACGACCGAATCTTGTGCACTTCTTCCACGAGCCGCGTCATCGCCGGACTTGAGTGGATGAAACCGGGCATCAAGCTCGTGCCCGCGAGTGCATCCGGCTGTTGTGACCCGGTGCCTTTCTGATGACCCGCGCGCAAGGCACAGACGTCCATCCCCAGAGCAACGACGCGCAGCAGCAGTTCCATTGACATACCACCCGGGAGCCCGGCCCTGCTGCGTGGCGAAATGTACAGAATCGCCGGGGGAGCATTCGATGATTTGAGAAAGGTGATCGCCGCGTCGTGCTTCTTCGCATAGCGCTCGCGATCTGCATCGGTGTCCAACTGATCCAGCTCTTCGGCAATCCGGGCGCTGTCAGCCGGCGTACAGCCGTGGGCGATGACCACGCGGGGGTGGTGATGTTCGCCTTGTTCGGTGATCAGCACCCGTTGGGCCGAAGTTTCCTGGCGCATGATCGCGGCCAACTCGCGCATCAGTAGTTCACGCGAGGCCACTGCTTCGGCCAGACGCAAGGTCAGGAGTTGAGCCAGAGCCGACTGTTCAACATCCGGCGTGAGCGCCGTTTGATCAAGATGATCGATGGCTTCTTGAGCGCGAGCGAGATCTACTCTAGCGCCGAGTTCACGGAACGTGTTGCATGCACGCGTGAGTTGTTCCAGCGCGCGATTTGGCTGGGTCACAGCGTAGGCGCGGCCAAGTTCATAGTAAGCGCGGGCGGCGCGATAGCGGTCTCCGAGCATATCGAAGACTGAAACACTGCTGCCGAAATGTTGCGCCGCTGCAGTGGCGTCAGACCGTTCCAGGGCCAGCAGGCCTGCAAGTCTTTGCGCCTCGCCGGTGAAGCCGAGGTCAGCCGGAGAGTCAGTCACTTCCTCCGTCACCAAATGGAGTTCCTTCGCTGACTCATCAAACTGATGATTGCGCAAATGTGCTTCCGCGAGGAGGAGGCGTGATTCGCAGATGGCCTGGCGATCGCCGATGGCCTCCGCCATAGCAAGGGCTTGCTTGCCCTGAGCGAGAGCTTTCGCGGCATTGTTCATTGCCAGGTAACAACGCCCCACAGTGCGCAGAGCTTGGCCTGCATACCACTTGTTCCCGTTCTCGGTTGCCAGAGCAACTGCTCGCTCAAGGCAAGACTTGGCTTCGTCGAGATCACCGCGCAACATGTGCAGCTCGCCGAGAGAGTCGAGAATCATTGGCACCTTGGCGGGGCGTTCATCGACTTCTAACGCGAGCGCGAGCGCTCTCTCGAGGGCCTCCTGGGCCCGTTCCCATTGCCCGATCAGAATCAGGTTGATTCCCAGATTGTTGTAGCCGTCTGCAGCGCTGGATTTGTGATCGGTGCGCTCGTAGTAGGAGATCGCTTTCTCCAGATAGCGGATGCCGTTCTGAGGACGCTTGAGAAACCAGCATGCGCCGGCCATGTTGGTGTAGATCTTCCCAAGCAGATAGCTGGCGGGATGATCGCCAACCAACTTAAGCGCCTGCTCAAAATTTTCTAAACCGTCGGCGTAGTTTCCTTCCTGCGTGTCCGCCAGGGCCACTCCGAAGTATGCTTCGGCAAGCCCGCGCCATTCGCCAGTCTGACGGAAGTGTTCCAGAGACCGCTGGCCGTAATCGCGCGCAATAGGATACTCGCTGATGGTCCGATAGACGCGTGCGAGGGCGGAGTAGATTGGCCCGAGTTTGCCTTCCGCACCGCTCTCGGAGAAATCGCGCAAGGCTGATTTGAGAATTGCAATCGCCTTTGGTTGATCGCCGCAGTGATTGTAAGCGAGACCAATTTGCACGCGCAGGCAACAATCCGCCTCTTCGTCGAAGCCGGCACGCGACTCGGTAGTTTCGTACATCGCTATGGACGCGAGCGATTCGCGGTAATGGCCTTGCATTTCCAGAGCGGTAGCGAGTGAGCAACGGGCGAGCGCCAGGATAGTGGGGTTTTTGCCGGCCGCAGTGATCAACGAAGTGATACGAGTGCGGGCTTCGGTGGAGAGTCCCTGATCGAGAAGCGATCGGACCTCATCCAGCTCTTGGACGAGGGAAGCATCGGACGGATGTTTGGATCGCAGCCGCACGCGCGCGTCCGCGAGATCGACCACGCCTCGCACGATTGGGGGTTCTTCTGTCTTCGGATCAGAAGATCCGGAACCGACACGCTTAGCCATTTAGTCCTTCATAAACGCACAATTGCTCACGCTTTTCACTGTTGAGATTCGGGCCGTGAAGTTGAGGGTCGGTCCGCGCTACCAAAATGGTCAGCCGCGCAATTGTTGAGCTGTCAGACAGCGTCGAACTTAACACATGCTTGGTAGTGCGTCTACCGTTCGCTTACCTCTTAACGCTGGAGAAAGAAAAGATTTGCGGCAGCGATTGGCCGCTTGGCGGAGGGGTTCATGAATTTGAGCTGTTGCACGATCGCGCCCGGGGATACGCCGCCAGGTTGTAAGCGATGAGAGGTATAATGTTCGGGATAGCATGAGAAAAGCGCGCCGCCTGTCTAGCTATTGATGCGGAGCCGCCTATCTCGGACTTACAATCCTCGGACGAAGCTAATTCGGGCTAAAGCTATCCGTTCGCTTTGTTCTTGCCATGCCGGCTGGGAGTTGTTCGAGCAGCACATTGTTTTCAACTGGAAAGAGATTGCAGCCCGCGGTGCGAGCCCACGCCCTGCATGTGTTTGGGGGTGCCGTAGAAACGCACAGGGTCACCGGCTCGAGCTCCGGGGCTTAAGATTGTTATGGGAATGATGCAAGAAACGCGCCTCGCGCTTCCGCCACGATGAAACAGAGTTAAAGGCGAAGCAGCCGGAAAAAACTAGAAGGCGTGGAAGGAGCAGGGTTATTCTATGCTAACACACGGCTGCCAGTCTTAATGAAAGCCGCAGGATATTATGTGTCTTACAAAGGAGACCAAATGGTTAAGAAAATGGTTAAGAGTTCGAAGAAGCCCGCGCGAAAATCCAATGCCGCGTTCATGAAACCCGTGACTCCTAGTCCAGCACTGGCGGAGATCGTCGGCTCGAAACCGATCCCGCGGACTGAGGTCACCAAGCGGCTGTGGGCCTACATCAAGCAGAATAAACTGCAGGACCCGAAGAACAAACGGATGATCAAAGCTGACGCGGCGCTGAAGCCAGTGTTCGGCGGCAAATCGACGGTGAACATGTTCGAGATGACCAAGTTGGTATCGAAGCATCTGAAGTAGCGGTGTACCGGTGAGGGGTAAAAGGACAAACGCGAATGGGCTGTCCGTCCCGTTCCCCTTTTACCCGATTACCCTGTTCCGGGGTTGAGTGGCGCGTAAGAAGTGGTTTTGCTGAAGTCGCTCAAGTCGACATAGTTTCGTCGAGAGGAATCTTAATCATGTCTGAGAGAAAAATCCGTGCTTACGTAGATATCCCCACTCATTTAGGCCCCGACGTCACTATGAACCAGACGATCACCAATATCAGCCTGAGCGGTTGCCTGGTAATAACAGGGACGCAGCTGAATGTCGGCTCAACTCTCTCGCTCAGCATTCCAGTCTCAGGTGGAAAGCTGCTGCGGCTAAAAGGCAGGGTCGTCCGCGAGCACCGGCAGGACGGCTATGGGATCGGCTTTGAGGAGATGCCTGACAAAGACAGAAGAGAATTGGCACTGCTAATCGCAGAGACGGATGAACGAGAGTTGACCTAGCCAAGGCCAGAAGGGCCGGTTGAAAACATCAGGAGGTTGGCCAACAATCGATTTATCCGATCTTCGATCCCCCCTAAAATACAGAAAATTGTCATCGTGAAGCTTCTTTTCTTCAGCCTCTTCATCTCCTGGCCTTTGCTGTCATCCGCGCAGCTTGAGCTATGACCATAAAGACACGCAGTGATCCACGAGGGCCCTGCAACGAAAGTGAATATACCCCCTGACTTAGCCAGATGACCCGCATCGGAAGGATTGCTTTGGTTCCGATCCGGGTGTTCTGCGTTTATCCCCGGCT
>JACCSP010000117.1 GCA_013812905.1 Pyrinomonadaceae bacterium | reverse complement strand
CGGCCGAATCGAGTTCGTTATCCTACGGACTGGTCGTTCACCTCCTGCTGCCTCCCACCCCGCCTCTTGGCGACGCAGTTGCATTTGGTTACAGGCCGGAGAGCCTATACCTGGAGAGGACTTGCACGCGCTCTCAGGCGCACCTTTCGCCTGCTGGGCAGGCTCTGAATCCAACGAGTCCTATCAGAAGAACTTCGTCAGTACTTTCAGGGCCGGGCGATCGTTAGCACGAAGACTTCCTTAGCCCCAGAGGCCATCAAAGCCGCTGCACATGCCGACACTGTAGCTCCGGTGGTGAAGACATCATCGACAATAAGAATGCGCTCGCCTTCGATCAAACGGGGATAGCGCACGTTGAACGCACCCGCGACCGTCTCTCGACGTGCCCTGGCATCCATGCCGGCGCGATGCCTTTCGGAAGGAAGAGTTCGACTAAGGCTTACTTGATCAAACGGCAGCCGCGCCGCACGGGCAAGTTCGCTACCAATGACCGCGGCTTGGTTAAAACCTCTCGCCATTTCACGCTCGGGGTGAAGCGGGACTGGAATGACGAGCGTCGCTTTGTCCAAAGGTGCACGTCTTTGTATCTCTACCAATAAGCCAATGAGACGTTGAGATATGTAGGGCTCGCGTTTGAGCGCCAGCACCGAAGCGCGGAGCGCTCCCTCATAAGATCCACAGGCGCGAGCCACCGTAAAGGCATCCTGATCGCAACGTCGGCAGCGAACTTGATCTCGTTTTTCCGGATCGATAGTACCCAATGATAGGGCCCCGCATTTCCAACAGATGATATCCTTCGAGGTAAATGTCCGAGCCGAGCTCCAACACCGCGCACAAGCAACTCCCAGACCCCGGTCTTCAACACTGGCACCGCAGAGCGAGCACGCTTGCGGATAGACGAGTGAGATCAGGGCGTTATAGAGTGAGTTGACGGTGCGCGTGAGGAGCATGAACGTGCGGGCGTGAGGACCCAGCCAAAACCAACGGCCTCCTGAGTTTCATTTCAGGAAGCCGCATTATCTCATCAGGTAGATCGGAGTACTAATCCTCATCCACATCGAGCAGACCGCGCTCGTGAAGGTCCTGACAACGAACACAGTGGCGGGCCCACGGTACTGCGTCGAGCCTCTTATCGGGCAATGCCTCGCCACAGTGTGCGCATTTGGCATATTTTCCCGCCTCTATTCGCTCCAGCGCCTCATCAATCAGATTCAATAATCGGCGATCATTGTCGGACATGGAGACCAGCAGTTCTTTGGTGTAAGCATTTGCTGCCATGTCTGCCGGATCTTGAGTCGCCTCCGCATCACGCTCCCGGCTATAGAGTTCAGCCTGTTGGACCTGACCTACCAGACTTTCCCGGCGGCCCAGCAACCTGTCGCGGAAAACTCTCATTTTTCTTTTTTCCATTATTTAATCAATCCTCCACCGACTCGTTAAAGGATACCCCGGTTCTCCCGTGATCCGACCCCATGTTCTCACTTCTGGTAAGGCAAGCCATGAATGATCGTATAAGCTCTATACAACTGTTCGAGCAGAACCACTCGGGCCATTTCGTGAGTCAGCGTCAAGCGGGAAAGGGACCAGCGCTGCGTCACGATAGATGAAAGTTCGAGCGGCACACCATTCGGCCCGCCTACAATAAACACGACCTCCTTAGTACCGCTGTTCTCCCAACTACTCACCTTAGCGGCCATTTCCTCGGAACTCAGCTGCACACCGTTAGGATCCATCAAAACCGTCACTGCGCCGCTGGGCAGCCGGTCTGAGATGCGCTTCGAATCCCAACCGATGCCCGCTTTTGTGCCAGGGGTCTCCTTGAGCTCAGTCACTTCCGGGCGGGCGAAGTGCGAAAGTCGATTCAAATACTCGTCGCTGAGCGCCCTCAGCCGAGCATCTCTGGTCTTCCCTGGCCAAATGAGGCGCAAGCGCATCGGTCACGAAAGGATGAAGGCGGAAGGATGAAGGATGAAACTCCTGCCGGTGAACATCGCGCCTTTCATCCTTCCGCCTTTATCCTTCATCCTTTCCTAGCCGCGCCAGCCTTTCATAGAGATTCTTGCGGCTGATTCCCAGTATCCGCGCAGCCTCAGTCTTATTACCGCGCGTAGCGACCAGGGTTTCAGCCACATACTCGGCTTCCACTTCTGCTAGTGATTGCGGCATTTGTCGTCTTCGCTGGACCCGTACTGCGGCCCGAATGGTTTCGGGTAGATCCGATACTTCCAACCGGTTGCCCACCCCAATGATCACTGCCCTTTCGATCGTGTTTGCTAGCTCACGTACGTTGCCGGGAAACTCATATTCCCTAAGTAAGGCCAGCAGCTCGGGAGCAACCGCGCTTACCTTCCGACCGTGCTTGGCTGCGTAAGTCGTCAAAAATGCCTGGACCAGTTTAGGCAGGTCCTGCGACCGCTCTCGCAGGGGGGGCAACTGAATATGAACCACATTTAGCCGGTAAAAAAGATCCTCGCGAAAGTCACGCCGGCCGACAGCCGCCGTTAGGTCCACGTTGGACAGAGCAATTAGTCTGGCGTCAACCTTTATCGTGTGGCGTCCGCCCAGCCGCTCAAACTCGCGAGTTTCGATTACGCGAAGCAGTTTTGCCTGCGAGTCTTTCGTCAAGTAAGCAATTTCGTCGAGCACAATGGTGCCTTTACCGGCAGCTTCGAAGCGCCCTGGCTTTGCTTCGGTGGCGCTCGTAAAGGCCCCCCGCTCGTAACCAAAGAGCTCTGCCTCGAGCAGGTCGCTAGGCAAGGTCGCACAATCGATCTTCACGAAGGCCCCTGCAGCACGACTGGAGTGCGAATGAATATGAAGTGCCAGCGCGTCCTTGCCGGAACCCGACTCACCGGTCACCAGAACATTCGCATCAGTCGCCGCGACGCGTTCAGCCAGGCGCATTGCCTCGCGCATCGCTTCTGACTGCGCGAATATCTCGATCACGATTCGTCTCTCAACGAACTATTCAACTCGCCACCGAACTCCGGTGCAAGGTCAATTCGTTTAGACTCTCGCCAGAGACGTTCTAGGTCATAAAACTTTCGCGCCTTGTCTGAGAACACGTGAACTATGAAGTCACCATAATCAAGCAGGATCCATTCGGCGCTTTTGTAGCCCTCAACCCGCGCGGCGGCCGTGCCGGACTTCTTCAGTCTTTCAAAGACCTCGTCAGAGATCGCCTGTACCTGACGTTCGTTGTTTCCGCTGACAATCACAAAGTAGTCAGTAAAGGTGGCGATTTCTCTCAGATCAAGAACCACCAGGTCCAGAGCCTTTTTGTCATTGGCAGCCTGCATCGCCCCCCAAATTCTTTCATCCAGTTCCTCCCGAGCTTTGGCTTTTGGTATCGCCGTAAGCTCAGAATGCGTCGTTGGACTCAGCGAGTGTTCTTTGGCGGTGGAGTTATGCTTCATTCGATTCTCGGTATAACTCATACTTTCTAATGTAGTCGGCCACCGGGGGCGGAACCAGCCTGGTGAATTGATTCCAATCGTCATCGCGGAGAGCCCGTCGAATTTCAGAGGCCGAATTCTCCAGCATCACCGCGTCCGTAACAAAAATCTTCTCACCAGCGACTTCAGTGAGGACTCTCGGAAGCTGCCTGTAACCGCGCAAGTCAACTATGCGCTCGCGCACTGCTGAATTGACCAGATCCGAATTGATGTCGTACCCCGGTCTCGTGACAACGATATGGTTAACGAGCGCCAGCAGGCGTTCCCATTCATGCCAGGTCGTGATCTCGGACCACGAATCGGCTCCCATCACGAAAAACAGATCCGCGGAGTTACCAAACTCCGACTTGAAATGCGCCAGTGTATCGACCGTGTACTGCCGATCCTGGTTCTCCAGTTCAAATGTCGTCACGTGGAGCTGAGGATCTTCCTGAGTTGCCAACACCAGCATCGCATAACGATGTATCGCCGGCGAGACCGGTCGAGTCACCTTGTGAGGTGAGACCCGTGCCGGTACGAAGAGCAGTTCATCAATCTCAAAGAGCTCGCAAACCGTTTTCGCGACTTCAATATGCCCTGAGTGAACTGGGTCAAAAGTCCCGCCATAAATACCAATACGCTTTCTGCCGTGCATCAACTCTTCCGGTACTACAATGCCAACTCCACGACGTCGCTCACCCTGGCTGCTTCCTTCAGTTCACTCAGTTTGGCGGCCACGGCGTTAACCAGCTGGCGGATGCCTTTATTAGTCACTGAAGAAACTGCAAAAAACAATTTGCCGTCACTCTCGACTTGACGTCTCAACGACTCCAACCGCTCTGGCTCTTCCAGGGCGTCGATCTTTGTGGCCACAACGATCTGCGGCCGTTTCGCCAGGGCGGAGTTGTACGCAGCCAACTCATGATTTACTGTCCGGTAGTCAGAGACGGTCTCTCGGCCGGAGAGAGAAGAAACGTCAACCAGATGAAGCAGTAAAGTAGTTCTCTCTATATGCCGCAGAAAACGATCGCCCAATCCGGCTCCCTGGTGCGCCCCCTCAATCAAGCCGGGGATGTCAGCGACCACGAAAGTTCTAAAATCCCCTAAATCCACGACTCCGAGATGGGGCTCTACTGTCGTGAATGGATAGTCTGCGATTTTGGGTTTGGCGGCTGAGACGATCGAGATGAAGGTTGACTTCCCGGCGTTAGGAAACCCTACCAAGCCCACATCCGCGAGCAGTTTTAACTCGAGCTGCAACTCGAGTTCTTCGCCGTCACTTCCCTGCTGGTGATAGCGTGGCGCACGATTGGTTGAAGTAGCAAAATGTGCATTACCAAACCCTCCACGTCCGCCGCGCGTGGCCAGCCACTTGGTACCGTCGATTGCCAAGTCCCGCAGAAGGTGTCCACTTGCTACGTCAAAGATCTGAGTGCCCACAGGCACACGAACCTCTACATCTTGGCCATCTCGACCTGAGCGATTCGAGCCCTCGCCGTGCATTCCGCGTCCGGCAATATGTTCAGGGTTGTAACGCAGGTGAAGTAGAGTGTTGAGGGAAGAGTCCGCAATGATCCAGACATCACCGCCGCGTCCGCCCTCGCCGCCTGAAGGGCCACCACGCGGGACAAACTTCTCCCGACGAAAAGCCGTTACGCCATTACCGCCATGCCCCCCTTGCACGCGAATCTTGACGCGATCAATAAACATTTAAATCGAAAGCGACGTCCTTGGGCTCAACTATTAGTTGGCTCGGGCGTCGCATCGGACTGTGCTTTCCTTTTATAAGCTCTAGGCTGAAGATGATTGTTCTAGTGGATATACACTGATGACCTTTCCGCCGCGTCCCTTGTCCTCAAATTTGACAATCCCTTCGACGAGCGCGAAGAGGGTGTCATCTTTGCCGCGCCCGACATTCTTGCCGGGCTTCCACTTGGTCCCTCGTTGCCGCGCCAGAATATTACCCCCGAGAACTCGTTCGCCGCCAAACTTCTTTAGACCCAGTCGTTGAGAATTAGAGTCTCGGCCATTTCGAGATGAACCAACGCCTTTTTTGTGTGCCATTCGGAATTTAGATTTTAGAGTCTTGTTTTTGAATCTGCGCGTGGTCAGGAGCCTTCATGGCCGCAATCGCAAAATCGAAAATCAAAATCGCCAATCTCCTCCTATCCAATCGAATCAATTCTGATCGTGGTGTAGCCTTGCCGATGTCCCTGCTTTCGCTTGTAGTGCTTGCGACGCTTTTTCTTAAAAACGATGAACTTAGCCCCGCGGCCATGATCAATGATCGTGGCCGAGACTTTGGCCGCTCCAACCAAAGCCTTATCAGAATCGGCATCTTTGCCCGTCGACAGCAACGTATCTAGCTCAATCGATTTGCCGGCCTCTGTTCCTATCGAGGGGACGCGAATGGTGCTTCCTCGTTCCACGAAAAACTGCTTGCCGCCAGTTCTTATAATTGCATATGGCATCTTCCGGTTAACCTCTCAGACGATCCGTTCGTCCTTGGGAAAAGTTAAGTATTATAGCCATCTCTTAACTAAACAGCAACCGCCGGAAATCCGAAGATCCCCGGGCGGGCTCAACCTAGCGTGGCCTCATCGCGCCGCGGCCACCACGTCGTTCTTCCGGGCTCCGTTTTTCGCCAGAAAGTACTCCATGAAACTAGTAGAGATCTCGCCCGCACGAAACTTTGGATCATCCATTATTTTTAAGTGTAAAGGGATCGTTGTCTTTATGCCCTCGATGACCATCGCTTCAAGCGCTCGCTTCATGCGTGCGATTGCCAGGTCTCGCGTCCGTGCGTGGACGATAACCTTGGCAATCATAGAGTCGTAAAATGAGGGCACGCGATAGCCAGAGTAAACATAAGTGTCAACGCGGACGCCTGGTCCGCCGGGGAGGTTAAAGGCGGTAATGAGACCAGGCGATGGAGCGAAAGTCTCCGGGTTCTCAGCGTTGATGCGACATTCAATCGCGTGACCAACGATCATCAAATCGTCCTGCATGTACCCCAGCGGCTCACCCTCTGCAATTCGAATCTGATTGCGCACGATATCTGCAAGAGTCACCATTTCAGTAACTGGGTGCTCCACCTGAATCCGCGTGTTCATTTCCATAAAATAAAATTTGTTATCCGTATCAAGCAGAAACTCAACCGTTCCCGCACTCGAATATCCAAGCTTCTTGCAAGCCGCAACGGCCGCCTCACCCATTTGGTTACGGAGTTCAGGCGAAAGCACCGGCGAGGGAGCCTCCTCCAGCAGCTTCTGGTGGCGTCGCTGTATAGAACACTCCCGCTCTCCCAGATGAATGCAGTTACCATGCTCATCTGCTAATACTTGAATTTCAATATGACGAGGGCCCTCCACGTAACGCTCGATGTAGACGGTGCCGTCCTTAAATGCGGCGGCAGCCTCCGTTGAGGCTCCTTCAAGGGCTCGACCCAAGTCGTCTTCGGACCGAACTATGCGCATCCCGCGTCCACCACCACCCGCAGCTGCTTTGACTATGATCGGGAAACCTATTTCGCGCGCAAACTTTCTAGCTTCTTCTTCCGACGTGATAGGGTCAGGACTGCCTGGCAAAATGGGTAGTCCGGCCGCTTTCATCGCCCTTCGGGCTTCAACCTTGTCACCCATCAGACGAATCACACTGGCCTGTGGGCCGATGAACTTTATATTGCAGGCCTCGCAGATTTCGGCGAAGTAAGAAGACTCAGCAAGGAAGCCATAACCCGGATGAATAGCATCGACATTGAAAATTTCGGCCGTACTGATCATGGCGGGGATATTGAGGTAACTTTGAGCCGACGGAGCCGGCCCGATGCAGGCGGCTTCGTCGGCAAAACGTACGTGCAGCGAATCGCGATCAACATCGCTATGGACCGCAACTGTGCGAATTCCCATTTCCTTGCAGGTCCAGATGATGCGACAAGCAATCTCGCCGCGATTGGCGATCAGAATCTTTTTGAATTTGCGACTTCCCGAATACATTGTAGGCCCGAAGTCCAAAGTCTAACGCCCAATGTCCTTCGGTCCAGAACCGGAACGTGGATATTGGACGTTGCAACTTCTGACAGTTACCCTTTGATTCCGAAGAGCGGTTGACCGTATTCAACCGGCTGACCATTCTCCACGTAGATCTTTACGACCTCGCCCCTCGTTTCCGCCTGAATCTCATTCATCAACTTCATCGCCTCAATAATGCAAACCACCGATTCAGGTTCAACGCGACTGCCAATCTTCACAAAAGGATCAGCATTCGGTGATGCGGACCGGTAAAAGGTCCCGACGATGGGAGATGGAATCATGTGCAGATCCTGGTCTTCCGAAGCAGCCGTTTCGGCCCGCGCTCCCGGATGATCTGGACTCGCTGAGGCCTTAGGACCTCTGCTGGCGGAGTTCGTTGGCGGAGCGGGGGCGGCATCCGCTATCTGCGCGCCGGCAAAACTTCCAGCCGCCTCAGAGCCAGGGAAATTACGGCGAACGTGAATCCGAAAACCTTCACGCTCGAGCTCAAACTCAGCAAAACCATTTTCCTGAATCAAGGCGATCAGCTCGCGCAATTCATTCATGTTTACGGAAGTCTCCAGGTGAGGATGGCGACTATGACGACCTCGACCCTCCGTTCCCGTCTCCCGAATATCGCTATCGAGCACGGGTTCAGGACCCTGTTTGTATTCGCTCTCTGGATTACTCATTGTTGGTACGGGACGGCATCGAACTCTTACAAAAGTGACGAGCCCCAAAAGACTCGGTGTGTGTTAGCCGATGATCGATTGGGGCCTATTCTGTCCGACCAGCCGCGCCATCGGCGGGCTACTCGATGTCAAACTCGTCTTTACTTCGCGTCGTCCTCGGCCGCTTGCGACTTAGAGTTTTCAACTTCTCCTACGCTGTCTGAAGCTTGGCTCCCTGCGGCTTCTATGGCGTCGTTGGCCGCTGGACGGTCTGCCTCTTCCGCAACCTTGGCCTGACCAGAAGCTTTGGCTACTTTTGCCCTATCCGTTTTCTTCTTCTTTGATGGTGTGTGCTTCGCTCGCTTACGTGCATTTTCCAAAGCTTCGAGTTCACGAGGGTTATCAACCAGTTCGATTATTGCTACTTCAGCATTATCACCTTCACGTGTGCCCAGCTTAAGGATCCTGGTGTAGCCTCCAGGTCTGTCCTTATAGCGCTCGCCAAGTTCATCGAATAAACGCTTAACGGCCGCAACTCCCGCCGTGCGCGGCAGACGAAGCTGTCCGCGTTTTCCCGTCAACGCGGCTTGCTGCATGTTCCCGGCATGGAAAAAGCCAGCTGCTTGACGGCGCAAGTGTATCGCTCGGGCACCTTCAAGGCTACGCGCTCGACAAGATAGCGTTATGGCCCGCTCTACAAAGGGTCTCAACTCCTTAGCCTTGGGAAGAGTGGTGACAATGCGCTCATCGCGCGAGTTTATTAGGGAAGTCGCGAGATTGCGCAGCATCGACATACGATGCTCCGTGGTCCTGCCAAGTTTACGATGTGCCTTTAAGTGCCGCATGGCTCCGTCCCGCGAATCCTCATTGCTTGTGTGTTCTCCAAATGCTCAGCGATTCATTCCTAGTACGAAGGTGCTCCCAGTCTTTATTGCTCGTCGTCCGCTTCAAAGTCGGCGGCTTCAGCGCCATCGCGCCCACCCGAGCCCGGAATGGGATTGCCCTGCTCGTCAAACTCCATCCCGAAATCCAGGCCCATTCCGTTCAGAATTTCCTTGATTTCATTAAGAGACTTCTTGCCGAAGTTCTTGGTGGCGAGCATCTCGCGCTCCGATCGCTGCACCAGGTCCCGGATTGTACGAATATCGGCGTTCTTCAGACAGTTGTAAGAGCGAACTGACAACTCCAACTCATCAACCGAGCGATCCAGCTGGTCGTTTCGCGGCAATGGAGGACGCTCCATTTTTGAATAGGCGAAGTCGTCAGTGTCTTCTTCGAAGTTGATGAAGATGGACATGTGATCCTTGATCAACTTGGCTGCCAGTCCGATCGAGTCTTCCGGCTTTACTGAGCCGTCTGTCCAGACCTCTATTGTCAGCTTGTCGAACTCGGTGTTCTGGCCCAGGCGCGCCGCTTCCACAGTGTAGTTAACCTTTTTCACCGGCGTGTGGACCGAGTCAATTGGAATGTACCCGAGGGAAAGATCTTCGTCAAAATTTCGATCGGCCGAGATGTAGCCACGTCCGCGCTTCAATCTCATTTCAATCTTTAAAGAGCCGCCTTCACTGACGGTCGCGATATGCACACTCTCGTCGAGTATTTCCACATCTGCGTCCGCGTCGATATCCGCGGCCGTAACTTCGCCCGCCGACTCCTTGGAAATCCGCAGAGTCTTTGCCTCGTTCCCGTGTAACTTAAAAGGCACCTGCTTCAAGTTTAGTATTACGTCTGTTGCGTCTTCGACAACTCCCTTAATCGAAGAAAACTCGTGCTCGACGCCTTCGATCTTAATGGCCGTCACGGCCGCCCCTTCGATTGAGGAAAGAAGAGCCCGGCGAAGGGAGTTTCCGATTGTCGTGCCAAATCCTCGCTCGAATGGCTGGGCCGAAAACCGACCGTATCGTTCCGTTAGCGTTTCAGCGTCAGCCGCCAGACGGCGGGGCATCTGAAATCCTGTCCAGAGATTATTTTGATCCATACCCATAGCTTTTGCGTCCAGAAGTCCAGAATGCGTTTGGCCCGCGCCTGAGGTACAGAAAGCCATACCCGCGGGTCTCGGTTATTTGCTATATAGTTCGACTATCAGCTGCTCATTTATCGAGCGATCGATATCTTCGCGCGCGGGCAGTCCACTGACACGAACCGCCATATCAGCACCTTCCTGGGATATCCATGACGGACGTCCGCGGCCCGCGGCCGTCTGCCAGGCACCTTCAATGTGGGGATTTTTGCGACTCGCCTCTTTGACGCTGATTGATTCGCCGGATCGTACCTTGTAGGAAGGAATATCGACCTTACGCCCATTCACAAGGATATGCCCGTGATTCACCAACTGGCGCGCCTGCCGACGCGAAGTTGAAAAACCAGCGCGGTAAACTGCGTTGTCCAGACGCCGCTCGAGTAGGAACAACAGGTTCTCACCTGTGATCCCCTTCATGCGGGCTGCGCGCTCGAAGTAGTTTCGGAATTGTCCTTCAAGGATAAAATAGATGCGTTTGACCTTCTGCTTTTCGCGCAACTGTTGGCCGTAACCAACCAAGGCCTTGCCGCGACGCATGGAGTTGCCGTGTTGTCCGGGCGGCTGCGTTCCTCGCTTCTCAATCGGACAAGAGGGCTTGTAGCATCGGTCACCCTTAAGAAAAAGCTTTGCGCCTTCGCGGCGGCACAATCGGCACACCGCATCTCGATACCTAGCCAAGTGTTTTCGCCTCCGGTCTTTAAGACGGAAAAGTTTACAGGCCGCAGGTCAGCGCTGGCCCTTCATCCTTTAGGTCATTCATTTCAATTTTGGTAGCCGATTGCCGGTTTGAAAACCGAATGTCGATAAACCGTTTCAACTCCAAGCGCGAATCGGAAATCGGCAATTGAAGATCGGCAATGTTTTACACTCTGCGCCGTTTCGGCGGACGGCACCCATTATGCGGAATGGGCGTCGAGTCTTTAATCGTTATAACCCTGATGCCCGCATTTGCAATGGCCCGAATCGCCGACTCCCGACCACCTCCTGGCCCCTTGACCCTAACTTCGCACTGCTGCATCCCAGCTTCATGCGCTTTCTTGGCAGCTTCATACGCCGCCTGCTGAGCCGCAAAGGGAGTCCCCTTGCGCGAACCGCGAAAACCACGCGCACCCGCCGAAGATTGCGCAATCAGATTACCTTCTAAATCGGTAATCGAAATCATCGTGTTATTGAATGAAGCCGCAACGTGCGCAATACCAATGGGCACGTTCTTCTTTTCTTTTTTACGAAAAACCTTCTTTTTTCCGCCCGCTTTTGCCATATTCTGATTTTAGATCTAATTTCGATTCTGACTTCGGTTTGCTAACAACCGAGCAAAATTGCGCACCAGTTCTCCTGCCCAACTATTTCTTGCCGGGTGCCTTCTTCTTTGCGATCGTCGCGCGTCGGGGACCCTTTCGGGTGCGAGCGTTAGTATGTGTCCGTTGCCCCCGAACCGGTAAAGCGCGACGATGACGCAGACCGCGATAGCAACCGATGTCCATCAACCGCTTGATGTCCATTTGCACACGCTTGCGCAAGTCTCCTTCAATCTCTCCCTGCGCTTCCAAAATGGCACGGATCCGACTCAGCTCGTCCTCACTCAAGTCCCTGATTCGAGTGTCAAGATTCACTCCTGCCTCGTTGAGTATGGAAGTTGCCCGCGGGCGGCCAATGCCGTAGATGTAGGTCAGTCCAATCTCGGATCGTTTGTTAGGCGGAAGATCAACACCAGCTACGCGTGCCATTACAATCTGTTCTCCACAATCTCCGCTTCAAGTCCGCGGCTTATCTCACAGGTCGATCGAAATCAAATCGAAACTATCCCTGTCGTTGCTTGTGTTTTGGGTTGACACAGATCACCCGCACCACACCTTTGCGGTGGATAACCTTGCACTTGTCGCACATCTTCTTTACTGAAGCACGCACTTTCATAAACAGCTCTCGAATCTTCCCTACACCAGTGTTATTTATGCCGGTAAGTTATTCGTCCTCTATTAAGATCGTAGGGCGAAAGTTCTACCAGCACCCGATCGCCGGGAAGAATCCGAATAAAATGCTTGCGCATCTTTCCGGAAATGTGTGTAAGCACCTGATGTCGACACTCTTCCAACTCAACCCTAAACATTGCGTTCGGCAAAGTCAGCACTTTCGCCAGGACTTCTATAGCTTCTTCCTTTGCCATATCCTCTCAGACTGGAATTCTGTGTGTAGCGACAAACTGCAAATAGTAACACGGGTGCCATACTTTTGCCAAGCCACGCGCCGACTATCAGTTACAGCTCATTACCACTGACTGTTGGTGCACCACTGGGACTCTGGTGAGCACCTCCGGCCCATCGTCCATTATGGCTATCGTATGCTCGGAATGGGCGCTCGGCTGACCATCAAGAGTAACGACCGTCCAACCGTCCGACAGGACTTTGGTGTGGTGGCCGCCCAGGTTAACCATCGGTTCGACGGCAAAAACGTAGCCGGCTTTGATCTTTGGCCCTTTCCCAGGCTTCCCATAATTGGGAATCTGAGGATCCTCATGCATCTGGCGTCCAATTCCATGACCAACATAGTCCCGCACCACTGCATAACCATGACTTTCCGCGAGTTCCTGTACCGCCCAGCCAATGTCACCCAAGTGCTTACCGGGACGGCACTGTTCAATTGCGCGCTCCAGACACTCCTCCGTAACCCGAATCAACTTCTGCCACTCTTCACGAACGGTTCCAACCGGCACGGTGGTGGCCGTGTCGCCCACAAAACCTTCCAGGGTCACACCGCAATCAATAGAAAAAAGGTCGCCCTCTTTAAGCTTGTAGATGGACGGAAACCCATGCACGACCTGTTCATTAACAGAGGCGCAGATAGAAAAAGGAAAACCGTGGTACCCCTTGAACGTTGGCAGGGCCCCGGCATCCCTAATCATCTTCTCAGCCGCGCGGTCAATTTCAATCGTGGTGATGCCCGGCGCCACCATCCCTCGAAGCTCGCGCAGAACCGAACCTACGAGTTGACCCGCCGCCCGCATCTTGTCGATCTCTTTCTTAGACTTCCCAATAATCATGCGTGAATCATGCATGCTGGAGCGAACCCGGATGACCGTCTGCGAATCCCTACCGGATTATTCCCTCGATCTCTTTATGGATCTCTTCTCGTTTCTTTGTGCCGTCTATCCGGTGTAATCGCCCGGCACTGTCATAGTAGTCAATCAGTGGCTTGGTTTGTTCGCTGTAAGTTTCCAAACGAATCTTGACCTTCTCCGCACTGTCGTCTACGCGCTGGACCAGTTCAACATCCGGATGAAAATCACATCTCTTGTCGTTCTTAGGCGGCTTCGTCCGGATATTATAAATCTCACCGCATACCGGACAAGACAGCCGACCAGTAGCACGCTTTTCGAGTAGTTCGAAAGGCACGTCAATTACGATGGCGACGATCTTGTGGCCCTGCTCGGCGGCCAATTTTTCAAGCATTTTCGCCTGCGCCATGGTTCGAGGAAAGCCATCGAGCACATAGCCGTTCGCCGAATCTTCCCTCGCGGTTCGCTCTTCAACCACACGCATCACAAGATCATCCGAAGCAAGTTTCCCGGACGCTTGCACGGCTCGTATCTCATCGGCCAATGCGTCTTGCTCCTGTGCCCTCCCCCGAAGTATGTCGCCCGTGGAAATCTGCGTAGTGTCTAAATGCTCTTTAAGCAAGCGCGCCTGCGTACCTTTTCCAGCACCAGGCGCACCCATCAGAACTATGATTTTCGACATAAGGATTTTCGATCGCCGACTGCCAGTTCCGATTTAGCCCACTTTTCTGGTGCTTAGCTCATGATCCAATGAAATCTGATATCGAAAATAGCTTCAGGCCCTGCGTCCCCGCAAACGTCCTCCACCGCCGAGAAATCCTTCATAGTTCCGCATCACCAACTGCGCCTCAATCTGCGCAACCGTATCCATGGCGACACCGACTAAAATCAGCAACGACGTGCCGCCAAAGTAAAACTGATAACCCATACCGGTGGGAACCCACGAGAGCCCCGGCGTGCTACTAACCCAGGAGTCAAGCCCAGCGCCAATCAAGGGGAGTCGCGCCACTTTGAATCCACTCAGCATAAATTGAGGCACAAAGGCGACCAACGCTAGATAGATGGCCCCGACGATGGTCAGTCTCGTCAGAATAAGGTTCAAGTATTCCGCGGTTGCCCGCCCCGGGCGAATACCCGGCATAAATCCGCCGTGTTTTCTGAGGTTGTCCGCCACTTCTTCGACATTGAAAACAATCGATACATAAAAGAAGGTAAAGAAAATAATCAACGAGAGAAAGATCAGTTCGTAATAAGGATCGCTCGCGTGGAAAGTTTGGAAGAACGTCCAAATCTTGCCCCAAACCGTGTTCGGATTATTTGGGTCTGGGGGAAACGCCGCAAAAAGGCTCTGGGGCATGGACAGAACTGAGGACGCAAAGATAACCGGAATGACTCCACCGATGTTGATCTTCAGAGGCATCGTCGTCTGCTGGCCACCGACAAGTTGCCGACCAACGTGACGTTTAGCATAGCTAACCGGAATTTTTCGCCGGGCGGCTTCCACGAAAACTATGAAGGCAATGATCAAAACAATCGCCACTACCAGACCAATCACTCCGATAGTCTCCAGGGTGTCTCCGCCCCGTACGCGTTCGAAAACCTGCTGAACGCCGTTGGGCAAACCAATCACAATACCGGCGAAAATTAATAGAGAGATACCGTTGCCGACACCGCGCTCAGTAATTTGTTCTCCCAGCCACATCACGAAAATCGTACCCGTAGTGAGCGTCAACACCGTGGTCAGCAGGAACCCCCAGGTGGGCGCGCCAACACCGTTGACTTGGAGCCAGTGGGCAACAAACGAAGTCTGAATGCACGCCAGACCAACAGTTAGATACCGAGTCCACTGGTTGATCTTTTGCCGACCCGCTTCGCCCTCCTCCTGTAGCTTCTTCAACGTGGGATAGACCACGGTCATTAGCTGCAAGATGATCGAAGCGGTGATGTAAGGAGTTACACCTAAGGCGAAGATCGAAATGGTACGGAAGTTGCCACCCGAGAAAAGGTCCAGAACCCCAAGCAAGGTTCCAGCCACATCCTGCCAAACCTGATCCAGCCTTTCTCTATTGATTCCGGGAGCGCCAATGTGGGCCCCCAGCCTATAGATAGCCAGCAACCCAAGCGTAAACAGAATTCGCCGTCGCAGGTCCGGCACACTGAACATGTTGCGAATGGCGGCAAGAAACTTTTCCATCGTTTCCCCCCTAGGCGACGATATCCATAACTTTCCCGATTTCTACGGCAATCCCGCCAGCGTTTTCAATCTTTTGGCGAGCGCTCTTGGTGAAGCGGTGCGCAGAAATGCGAAGAGCCTTGGAAAGTTCTCCGTTGCCAAGCACAACCACATCGTGCTTCGCCTTCTTTATCATGCCCCGCTCGTGCAACAGTTCCGGGGTCACCTCTTCGTCAGTACCGAAGTGCCGATCCAGCGCTCCAATGCTGACCTCGATCCAGCGCTTCTTAAAGATGTTCGTGAAACCTCGCTTAGGCAGCCGCCGGTGCAGCGGCATCTGGCCGCCTTCGAAGCCAATCTTGCGTGAGTAACCGGAGCGCGATTTCTGCCCCTTTTCGCCACGGCCGGCAGTCTTACCGAGACCAGATCCCGGACCTCTTCCTAACCGCTTTTTTTTATGCGTTGACCCCTTAGCCGGACGGACACTGTTTAGACTGATGGCCATTATCAACTCCCTTGAGTTCGGATTTCGAGTCGGCTGAGTGACAATCGCAAACCGAAATCATGAATCAAAATTCATTACTCAACTATGCGCAAAAGGTATGGCACTTTCGCCACTGCTCCTCGCATAGAAGGCGAGTCAGGACGTTCAACGATCTGATTGAGCTTCGTCAGGCCGAGACTCCGTACCATCTGTTTGTGAGTCTTCGGCGCCGCTATAAAGCTGCGGTAGTACTGAATCCGAATTATGGTTTTCGGTGCCGGACTGCTCTTGTTAGTTCGCTTCTCCGCCATAACACCTCACTTTGGGTAAATTGAATAGTAAATGGAAAAACCCTGAAGTATCACAAACCGTCTTCCTATTTTCCATTTACCATTTACAATTTACCTACCTACATTTCCTCAACTTGCTTACCACGCAGGCGTGCGAGTTCCATCGGGTCTTTCATCCTCAGCAGCGCGTCGAATGTTGCCCGCACTACATTGTGCGGATTGGTGGAGCCCAGTACTTTAGTGCGAACATCGCGCACGCCGACACCCTGCATAACGGCACGCACAGCACCGCCGGCGATAACTCCGGTACCCTCGGAAGCGGGCTTTACCATGACTCGGCCGGCGCCGAACTTCCCAATCAACTGATGCGGTAATGTGTTGTTAATCAAAGGCACGCGAATCAGACTCTTCTTGGCAGCCTCGATCGCTTTCTTGATGGCCAGCGGCACCTCACGCGCTTTACCCGTGCCGAACCCTACATGACCTCCCTCGTCGCCAACGACCACAAGTGCCGCAAACGACATATTCTTACCGCCCTTGACTACCTTGGTGACCCGATTGATGGAAATTACCTGGTCCTTCAGATCCAAGCCCTGCGCCGGAATACGTTGCTTTGGTTGTCTCATTGCTGTTGGTCTTTCTTGCGCTTCTTTTCTCGTTTGGGAGCTGGTTCTGGTTCCTGTGGCGGCGCTTCTTCGGCCGGCGCCGTAGCCTCATTCTTATTTAACCCTGCTGCTCTAGCGGCATCGGTCAGGGCCTTGATACGTCCATGATAGAGATAGCCGCCGCGATCAAAGACCACCTGTTCGATTCCTTTGGCCAGAGCACGTTCTGCGATAGCTTGGCCGACCCGGCGCGCGGCATCGAGGTTTCCGCCACTCGCCCCTCGCAAGTCCTTTTCAGTGGACGAGGCCGAAACAACCGTCTGCCCATGGTGGTCGTCAATCACCTGCGCGTAAATGTGATTCAGACTCCGATAGACAGCCAGGCGCGGTCTTTCGGTACTACCTCTCACCTTGCGGCGAATTCGCTTATGAATCCCCGCGCGGATTATTGCTCTACTAGTGTTTGCCATGCCTTCCCTCATTTCCGATTGCCAGTTGCAAATTTCCGATTGGCGATTTTTAATTCGTGGTCTCGTTTGATTGATTTTCCAATCATCGAATTACTTAAGTTTGACTAGGCATTCCTTCATTTGGCAATTGGCAACTGGCAATCGTAAATAGGAAATCTATTATTTCCCTGTCTTTCCGGGTTTCAGCTTTATTGCTACGCCGACGTAACGAATGCCCTTGCCCTTGTACGCGTCGGGCTTTCGCAGTTGGTGCATCTCGGCGGCCACCTGGCCTAGCTTCTGCTTATCAATACTCGCCAGCGTTAACGTCGTCTGATACTGCTGGATGCTACCTTTGGTTGTTAGACGCTCGGCCTTGGCTTCCACACCCTCGGGCAATGGAAATTCGATCGGGTGGGAGTAACCAAGCGAGAATACGATCTTCTTGCTCTGCACATCCGCTTTGTAGCCCACACCCACGACATCCATCTGTGTCGTAAAGCCCTCGGTGACTCCGATAATGGCGTTGTTAGCCAACGCTCGGGCCAGGCCGTGCAGCGCCGAGAGATCATCAGAAGTCCGCTCAGCACGCAGATCACCGCCGTCGAGCTTAAAACTGATACCCTCGGGAATCGGCGTCTTCAAAGTGCCTTTCGGACCTTTGACCTCTAGCTCTCGCCCCTTAATCGTGACACTAACACCTTTCGGTAACGTGATCGCTTTTTTCCCAATTCGCGACATAGTGTTTTACCTGTTTACGATTGGCAATCCTAATAAATCTGTGCTAGCAACTCGCCACCCACATTTTCGCGGCGGGCGGCTTTGCCACTCATTAACCCCTTGGAGGTAGAGACAATGTTCACACCATAGCCACCAAGCACTTTTGGAATTTCACCTGACCCCACATAAACGCGTCTCCCGGGGCGTGAAACTCTTTCAAGATGCGTGATTGACGAAGTACCGCGAGCGTCATAACGCAAGAAGATGCGGATTGTTCGCTTCAGGCCCTCGCCCTTCAATACAAAATTGTTTACGTATCCCTCTTCTTTCAAGATCCGGGCGATCTCAAGCTTAAGTCTTGAGGCCGGGATATCCACGCGCGAATGCTTTGCCGCGATGGCATTGCGGATCCGCGTCAACATATCAGCAATGGGATCAGTCATTACTTGGCTCCATTATGATTACCGATTTCCAATTGCGATTCCGATAGTGGGAATTGGGCGTTGGCGACCGGACATGCTCTTTTACCAACTCGATTTGACGACACCGGGAATCTGTCCTAAGAGCGCCAATTCGCGAAAACAGATGCGACACAAGTTAAACTTGCGCAGATAGCCGCGAGGGCGCCCACAGCGTTTACAGCGAGTGTAAGCACGAACCGCAAACTTCGGTTTACGGTTCGCTTTCGCAATCAGTGATGTCTTTGCCATAGATTCGTCAGTCGTTAATCGTAAATCGTGAATAGTAAATCGCGGGGTGATGGATGGGTTTATCTAATCACGATTTACAATTCACGGTAGTTATTGCCTGAACGGCATCCCCAAACCCTTTAGTAGCGCCCGTGCCTGCTCGTCATCGCGCGCGGTCGTTACGATCGAGATGTTCATACCTCGCAATTTGTCCACCTTATTAAAATCTATCTCTGGAAAGATCAATTGCTCGCGCACGCCAATCGTGTAATTGCCACGGCCATCGAAGGCTTTAGGTGAAACCCCGCGAAAGTCCCGCACGCGCGGTAAAGCGATCGATACTAGTCGATCCAGAAACTCGTACATCCGATCGCCTCGAAGCGTGACCATCGTGCCAATGGGCATCCCCTGGCGCAGCTTGAAAGATGCAATCGATTTCTTTGCCTTGGTGATCACGGGCTTCTGGCCCACAATTGCCCGCAGCTCATCTGCGGCTGTATCCAGAATCTTTGCATTCGCTACTGCCTCGCCCATGCCCATGTTAACCACGATTTTCTCCACCCGCGGGATAGCCATAGGGTTCTTGATGCTGAACTCTTTGGCGATTGCCGGAGCAACCTCTTTGTGATACCGCTCTTTTAACCTTGCCGCCATTTTTTTATCCTTGCAAATCGTCAATCGTGAATCGGACCGCGGTTTTTAAAGTAACTTTCTGTCTAAGCACGATTTACGCTTGCGCTATTTTTCAATTGAGTCTCCACTGGTGGCTGACACGCGAGTCTTCGAGCCGTCACTTTCAAGGTGATACTTTATCCGCGTGGGTTTGCCGGACTGAGGATCGATCAATTGCACGTTCGAAATATCGATGAAAGCTTCCTTTTCGATAATACCGCCACCCCGGTTGCTCTGCGGATTGGCCCGCTGATGGCGCTTGATCATGCCGGCACCCTCAATCTTGATCTTCCCCTTCGCGGGCGCCACTTCCAAGACCCGCCCCCGCTTCCCCTTATCGCGCCCGGCAATGATCTCTACCTGATCGTTCTTCTTAATCTTTGAGCGCTTGACACCAGCCATCTCTTAAATAACCTCCGGCGCTAACGAAACTATCTTCATGAAGTTCTTATCGCGCAGTTCCCTCGCCACCGGTCCGAATACGCGCGTGCCGATCGGAGTTCCATCTTCCTTTATCAAAACCGCGGCGTTCTGATCAAAACGAATGTAAGTGCCGTCTTTGCGGCGGACCTCCTTGCGGGTGCGCACAATTACCGCATCCTGCACGGTGCCCTTCTTAATAGTCCCGTCAGGCGATGCCTCTTTTACGGTCACCTTGATCCGATCACCCAGGCTGGCGATCTTTCCGGTGGATCCGCCAATAGGCATGATCATTTCTACCCGGCGCGCACCTGAATTGTCGGCAACCTCAAGCGAGGTCTGCATCTGGATCATGTCTTTACCTCGTAAATCGTGAATCGCGAATCGTGAAAGGTAATACCAAGCTCTTCTGTTTACGATTGACGATTTACAGCCTTATTTTGCCGCCTTCTGCATGATCTCCATCACCCGCCACCGCTTCCTCGCAGACAAAGGGCGTGTCTCCACAATGCGCACCTTGTCGCCCACGGTGGCCCCGAGTTCGTCGTGGGCCATGAACTTGGAGGTGCGGCGAACGTAACGTCGATACCTTGTATGCAGCACCAGCCGGTCGACTCGAACTACAACCGTCTTCTGCATCTTGTCGGAAAAAACAACTCCGACTTTCTGCGAACGATGCGCGCGCTTTCCCGCGGTCTTAGTTACTTTGGCCGGCGGCGAATCTGTTTTGTGTTCCTGCTTCTCTTCCATTCTTTTTCACTCATTAACACAGACTCGGGTCCGTGATTTCTTCATTCTACGGGCGCCTCAAACCGCTCCCATTTCTTGACCTGCGCGCGGTTGTCGTTGCCGAGACAGTGTTCGTATACGCGCCAGGGCTCTTTTCTCCTGGCGAATGCGTTTCACTGCGTCTACTTCGCCGAGTGCGAGCTTAAACTTCAACCGAAACAGCGACTCTTTCAAGCGTGCGCCCTCAGCCTGCAATTCCTCTTCCGACAAATCACGGTATTTATCCAACTCTTCGCGTCGCTTCATTAAATCGCGCCCCCCTCCTGGTCCGCGCGCCGCACAAACTTCGTCTTGATTGGAAGTTTCGCTTGTGCCAGACGCATAGCTTCGCGCGCCGTAGTCTCGTCGACACCCTCGATCTCATAAAGAATGCGACCCGGCTTGACCACTGCTACCCAATACTCCGGCGCTCCTTTGCCTTTGCCCATACGCGTTTCTGCGGGCTTCTTCGTAACGGGTTTATCTGGAAACATTCGAATCCAGATCTTGCCACCGCGCTTAATGTGTCGAGTCATGGCAATACGCGCGGCTTCAATCTGACGATCCGTGATCCAGGCGGGCTCCAAACATTTGAGCCCGAATTCACCGAAGCTGATCTCGCTGCCACGAGTGGCGACGCCGGTCATGCGTCCGCGCATTTGCTTTCGGTGCTTAACTTTCTTCGGCATCAACATAATTGTTTGAGTTCCTGTCCGTAGTCAGTAGTCAGTGTCAGTGGCCGGTCAGCGTTCCAAATAAACAACTGACCACGGACTACTGACAACCGACGTTACCCGTTTTCCCCCCGCGGCCGTCGCCCGTCCGAACCGCCCTCGCGCTCACGACGAGTTCGCGGCCGACGCTCACGCTCACCCATGCGCGTCTCGTTGATTGGATCGGAACCGGTTCCGCGCGCCATGGCCGCTTTCGGGTCGAGAATTTCGCCGCGATATATCCAAACCTTAACTCCAATTTGACCGAAAGTGGTTCGCGCTTCAGCCAAACCGTAATCGATGTCCGCACGCAGAGTATGCAGGGGAAGACGGCCCTGCAGGTGCCACTCGCTGCGCGCAATCTCAGCCCCGTTCAGCCGTCCGCTAACCTTTACCTTGATTCCCTGCGCCCCAAACCGCAGCGACTCCTCCACGGCTTTTCTCATCGCACGCCGGAAAGCAATACGCTTCTCCAACTGGGCGGCAATTTTTTCAGCCTGGAGTTGCGCGTTTAATTCCGGCTTGTGAATCTCCTGGATTGAAACCAGTACTTCGCGTCCGGTCTTTGCCGACAGATCAGTCTTGAGCTTATCGATTTCGGCGCCCTTTCGCCCGATGATGATTCCTGGACGGGAAGTATAGATAACGATCTTCAGACGATTGGCGGCGCGCTCGATGTCTACATGGGAAACACCGGCCCCGGTGAAACGGCTCTTCAGATCCCGCTTAAGTTTCAGATCCTCGAGCAGAAACTCACCAAACTGCTTCTTGGCGTACCAATGCGAATGCCAATCCTTGTTGTAACCGAGGCGGAACCCGTATGGATGAACTTTCTGGCCCACAGTATTCTCCAGTCTTAGTTGCTAATTTTCCGTTGCGCTCTTTTTCTTCTTGGAAGCCCGCTTGGTGGCCTTATGCTCGCTTTCCGCTTTTTCAGAAGGCCCTGACTTCGCATTTGAAGCGGCCTTCGACACGGTTCGCTTGGCGCGAGGTGCGGCTGCCGCCCCACCGCTCTTACGGCTCTTGCTTTCAGCAGGCTTGGCAGGCTTGCCTTCCGGAATCTTCGAATCCTTGCCTTTGCGATTAGCTCCCGGCCCGGGTCGCCCATCGCTGGAGAGGAGAATCGTCACATGACAAAAATGGCGCTGCTCCCGATAAGCTCTACCCTGGGGCGCCGGTCGTACCCGGCGGCGATTCTTCGTGGGCCCACGATCGACGAACGCCGCCTTAACCCAAAGATCATCCGGGTCGATCGACACATTGGCCTTCTCCGCGGTTTCGTTCGCATTCGCTATTGCCGATCGCATGCACTTTTCGATTCCATTGGCTGCCCGCTTGCTGGAGTAACGCAGAATTGCCAGGGCTTTATTGACGTCCTGGCCCCGAATCATATCTATAACAAGCCGTGCTTTCTGAGCGGAGCCTCTGAGATACTTTGCACTTGCCGTTGCTTCCATTCTCAATCCTCGTAAATCGTGAATCGTCAATCGTCAATCGTGAATCGCAAGGGCTTTGTCTATTTACTATTCACGATTTACGCTTTACGGCTTAGCGACCTTGGTGGCTTTTTCCACCTTTGTCCCCGAGTGCCCCTTAAACGTGCGTGTCGGTGCAAACTCGCCCAGCTTGTGGCCCACCATGTTCTCGGTGACGTACACGGGCAGGTGCCGTTTGCCATTGTGAACACCGAAAGTAAGCCCCACCATGTCCGGCGTAATGGTGGAACGTCGCGACCAGGTCTTAATAACCGGCGGGCGTTGGCCCCCAGCGCGTGTCCGCTCCACGGCTTTTAAAACGCTGCCGTCAATGAATGGTCCCTTTTTAACTGAACGTGCCATGCGTTAACTCCATTGCCGATTCCTAACTTCCAAGTTGCCCATTCAGAGCAGCTGTTAATGCCAGCAGTCACACCGCCAAAGAGCCAATTGGCAATCGGCAATAGAAAATCGGCAATGCAACTATTTCGTTCTACGATCGCGCAGTATCATTTTCTGAGTTCGTTTATTACTCCTGGTCTTGTACCCGCGCGTGGGCTGGCCCCATGGAGTAACCGGATTACGTCCACCCGAAGTCTTTCCTTCACCCCCACCGTGCGGATGATCGACCGGGTTCATCGCCACACCACGCACGTGGGGTCGAATACCTTTCCAACGCGACCTGCCCGCTTTTCCGTATGAAACATTTTCGTGCTCAATGTTACCTACCTGGCCGACAGTGGCCTTGCAGACAAGAGGCACCCGGCGGACTTCTCCGGAAGGCATGCGAAGCTGAGCGTAGCTCCCTTCCTTGGCCACGAGCTGAGCAAAGGCCCCGGCGGAACGCGCCATCTGCCCACCCTTCCCGGGACGCAACTCGATATTATGAATTTGCGTACCCAACGGGATGTTGATAAGGGGGAGGGTATTGCCTGGCAAAATGTCGGCTTCCGGCCCGCTCATAATGGTTTTCCCGACTTCTATACCGGTCGGTGCAATGATGTAACGTTTTTCACCATCGAGATATGTAACCAATGCGATGTGCGCCGACCGATTCGGGTCATACTCGATCTGCGTAATGCGGCCGGGCACGCCTTCCTTATCGCGCTTGAAATCAACAATGCGGTAGAAGCGTTTATGACCCCCGCCACGCCGGCGAACGGTTAGTCGCCCGTCATTGTTACGTCCGGAGATTCGCGTCTTCGGCTCCAGCAACGATTTTTCAGGCACTGCTCCCACACTAAGCTCGTCACGCGTTAGGTATGTCTGGTAACGACGTGATGGCGATGTTGGTGTTAGTTTCTTAATGCCCATAAGTCATTTCCGCTTTGCGATTGCCGATTGAAAATCTTGTGACGATTGAAATCTTGAAAAAGCTACAACTCACGGTCGAGTCAACGCCAATCGGAAATTGGCAATTGGCAATACCTAGATTGCCTCACCGTAATCAACTGGATTCTCACCCTGCTTCAAGGTCACGTAAGCTTTCTTCCAGGACGGCTTACGTCCTTCGAAGCGGCCACGACGCGCCATCTTTCCCATGAAATTAATCGTCCGCACTCGATCCACCTTCACTTGAAAGATCGTTTCAACCGCAGACTTGATCTCGGGCTTGGTAGCGCGCCGGTCTACCCTGAAGGTCAACAATTGTTGCGTGTCCTGCGACTCCTCTTTGGTAACCAGTGCCTTCTCCGTGATTACCGGCGACTTAATGATGTCCCAAACCGTTCTCATCGCTTAGGACGCCTCCTTCTTTGGCTTACGGGCGCGAGTTGGCCTCGCGCCGGCCGGCTTGCTGACACGCTTGCTAGCGCGCTTCGGCTTCGCTGCGGTGCCATTGCTGGTGTTTGTCGCCGCGGCGGCGTCTACTTTCTCATACGACAAATCTGCAGACGCGGCACCCCCCTCTTCCTTTGACCCCAGGAGCTGCTCGAGTTCCTTAATGGCAGATTGCGAAAGCACCAGCTTCTCGTGATAGAGCAAGTCGTAAATATTCAAACCCAAGCTGTTTACCACCTTGGCGCGTTGGAGATTCCGCGCCGAGAGCATCAGGTTCTGGTTATCAAACGTATCCACGATCAGAGTCTTGCCTTCAAGACCAAGAGTGGCGAGCGACGCGACAAAGTCCTTCGTCTTGGGTTTATCGAACGACCACCCCTCAACTACGATCACGTTACCTTCGCGCACTCGCTCCGAAAGTGCCGACCGGAGAGCTCCCCGTCGCATTTTCTTCGGCATGTTATAAGACCAGTCACGAGGCTGGGGTCCGTGGGCGTTGCCGCCGCCTTTCCACAACGGGGAGCGCAAAGATGCTATCCGAGCCCGGCCGGTGCCTTTTTGTTTCCACAGCTTGCGACCTGAGCCTGAAACATCGCCGCGAGTCTTAGTAGCACTGGTACCTTGACGGGCGTTGGCCATGAAATTTCTCACGGCGGCATGAATCAGGGGCTCATTAAGCGGCGCATTAAATACTGTGTCGGAAAGTTGAACCTCGCCGACCTCTTTATTCTGTAAGCTGCGCACCTTGACCGTTGGCATATCTGACTCCCGTGCTTAACAACGAGTGATAAGAATCTCTGATTTGTGACTTTAGACTTTCGAGCGTGCCGGAACTTTTTACGTGACCAATCTTAAATCTATCTATCACCCATCACCTTGTTCGCTTCTGCCGCTCTGCGGCCTTCTTAACAATAACGACGGTTCCATTGGCTCCGGGAACCGCACCGCGAATCATCAATAGATTGTTCTCAGCGTCCACACGGGCTATCTTCAACCCTTTGACGGTGATACGAGCGTCGCCCATGTGCCCCGAAGATTTGGTGCCCTTGATCACTCGTGACGGATATGCGGAAGCGCCTATTGAACCAGGTGCGCGGACATTCATCGAACCGTGCGACTCCGGGCCCCGATTAAAATTATGACGCTTAATCGTGCCTGCAAAACCCTTTCCCTTTGACCGGCCGATAACTTCAACCTCATCACCATCGGCAAACTGGTCGACCAGCACCTTGTCGCCCACACTAGTGGCGTCTTCAGAGTCCGGGAGCCGAAACTCTTTTAGAATTCGCGTGGGAGGCGTGCCACCGCCGGTCTTTTCGAAGTGACCACGCATGGGCTTGGTCACGTTCTTCAACTTCACCGGCCTTTCGTCCACTAGGCCCAACTGAACGGCGTTATAACCGTCAGGTCCCGCCGCCGACTTCTTCTGTACGACCACGCACGGACCCGCTTTGATAACTGTCACAGGGGTTACCGTCCCGTCCGCAGCGAAGAGCTGCGTCATGCCGATTTTTCTACCGATGATTCCGTTAATCATAAGCACATTTTCCGATTGGTAATTGCCGAGTGCCAATTTCAAGTATTCAACCCGTCACCACTGTGCCCAAGAGAGCCGGGTTCCCGCGCCAACCTAATCGGCATTTGGCAATCGCCTTACTGTCTGCCAAACGCCTTGATCTCAACGTCCACGCCGGCTGGAAGATCCAGCTTCATCAGCGCATCAACTGTCTGCGGTGTTGGGTCGAGGATGTCCATCAGGCGTTTGTGCGTTCTGATCTCAAACTGCTCGCGCGATTTCTTGTCGACGTGCGGGGACCGGAGTACGGTCCACTTGTTCTTTACGGTCGGTAGCGGAATCGGTCCCGCCACGCGCGCGCCGGTTCTCTTGGCGGTT
Source organism: Pyrinomonadaceae bacterium (assembly GCA_013812905.1). Taxonomy (GTDB): domain Bacteria; phylum Acidobacteriota; class Blastocatellia; order Pyrinomonadales; family Pyrinomonadaceae; genus PSRF01. The sequence goes on along the minus strand of JACCSP010000117.1, from coordinate 285 downwards.
TCCACAATCTCTGTAGTGGATTGGTCCAGCACGCGATGATCGTAGGCTTTAAGTCTGATTCTGATCTTTTCGTTCAACATGTTCGGTTGGCATTTGGTCTATGGTCTTTGGTCTTGGTATTTCAAAGGCCAAGACCTAAGACCCAGGTCCGATATTATTCCACGACTTCGCTGACTGTCCCGGCGCCGACCGTGCGGCCACCTTCGCGAATCGCGAATCGCAGCCCCTTCTCCATCGCGATGGGCGCGATCAACTCGATCTCCATCGCCACGTTGTCGCCTGGCA
>JACCSP010000091.1 GCA_013812905.1 Pyrinomonadaceae bacterium | reverse complement strand
TGCCTCGCTGTAGTGGCGAGAAAGATAAAAGCGATCGGTTTCCAACTCAATCCGCATCGTGATGCCGATGCGCGGTCGGTAGTCGGGCATCTTACGATCCTTCATCTCGAGGAAATCTACGACAAATCAGCAAGCCATCATAACTTAAAGTTTGCTTTTGCGCTTTCTCGACCACCTACGAGCTCTGAATAACCTCGCCTTGACTTACATTCAGGCGACTTTCTATAGTGCTCATTAATAATAATGGGGAAAGAATCTCTCAGCATACGCGGCACAACTGTCTTACTTGTGCGCAAAGACGATCGTGTGGCGATTGCTGGTGATGGCCAAGTGACGCTGGGTGAAACCATCATGAAGGCGAGCGCGAAAAAAGTGCGTCGTCTCTATAACGACCGCATTCTTGCCGGTTTTGCAGGGGCTACGGCCGACGCCTTTTCATTGCTGACTCGCTTCGAAAGCAAGCTCGAGCAGTATCACGGAAATCTCGAGCGGGCCGCTATCGAGTTAAGCAAGGAGTGGCGTACCGACAAGGTTCTCCGTCATCTCGAAGCTCTGTTGGTGGTAGCCGATACCAAGAGTTCTTTTCTACTTTCCGGTAACGGCGATGTGATCGCTCCCGATGATGGAGTGCTTGCCATCGGTTCGGGTGGTTCTTATGCATTGGCTGCCGCCCGGGCCCTGATGAAGCACGCAAACCTCTCGGCCCCCGAGATTGCAGTTGAGTCTTTGAACATCGCCGGCGAGATCTGTATCTATTCAAATCAAAATATTGTCGTGGAAGAGCTCTGATACCTCGCGAAGATCTCACTGGGATTTAGAACGAACTAAGCAATGGTTATCTATTTGGCAGGAGAAGTTGACGAAGAAGTTCGGTTAGACGACATGACTCCTCGTCAGATCGTCACCGAGCTGGATAAGCACGTGGTGGGTCAGCGCAACGCTAAGCGCGCGGTTGCCATTGCGTTGCGCAATCGAATACGGCGTCAGAAACTCCCACCGGAGATGGCCGTTGATGTGATGCCTAAAAACATCATCATGATCGGATCAACCGGCGTTGGCAAAACCGAAATCGCGCGGCGGCTGGCGCGCATGTCCGACTCCCCTTTTCTAAAAGTCGAAGCGTCGAAATTCACGGAGGTCGGATACGTCGGCCGGGACGTGGAGAGCATGATTCGCGACCTCACTGAGATCGCTGTCGACATGACTCGCCAGGAAAAGATAGAGGAGGTGGCCGAAAAGGCAGAGTTGAATGTTGAGGAGCGAATCCTGGACATCTTGCTACCACCACCACGTTCCTCCACAAGCCTCTATGATTTTGATTCCCCGACCACGGAGGAACCCCTTTCGGGAGCGGAGAACACCACAGGGGACGAACAATTTCAACGTTCACGCGATAAGTTCCGCACTCAACTTCGGAGTGGAAAGCTCGATAACCGTCTGGTCGAGATCGAAGTCCGGGAGAAAAACTTTCCGGTTATCGAGCTCGCCGGACCGCAAGGCATTGAAGAGATGGGAATCAACATGAAGGACATGTTGGGCAACATGTTCCAGGGGCGATCCAAGCGACGCAAGATGCGAGTGGACGAAGCAATGGAGTATCTCATGCAGGAGGAAGAGGAGCGCCTGATCGATATGGACCAAGTGGCAAGGGCCGCCATTGAACGGGTCGAATCCTCAGGAATGATTTTCCTTGATGAAATTGACAAGATTGCCGGCAGAGAGTCCGGGCACGGACCTGACGTCTCACGTGAGGGCGTACAGCGAGACATTTTGCCAATCGTTGAAGGCACCACCGTAAATACGCGTTATGGGATGGTCAAGACTGATCACATCCTGTTTGTTGCGGCTGGTGCTTTCCATGTTGCGAAGCCGTCCGATCTCATCCCGGAGCTTCAGGGGCGATTCCCCATCCGCGTCGAACTCGATTCTTTAACCGTTGAAGATTTCAAACGGATCTTAACTGAACCAAAAAACGCGCTAATCAAGCAGTATCAAGCGATGATGGAAACGGAGGGAGTGAAAATCGAGTTTACCGATGACGCCATCGACGCAATTGCTAATTTCGCAGCGCGCGTTAATGAGCAGACTGAGAACATTGGCGCCCGCAGACTGCAGACCATCATGGAGAAATTGCTGGAAGAGATTAGCTTCGAAGGACCTGACCTGGAACCTAAGAACCAGGAAATCAACGCCGCCTACGTCGACGGCATGTTGTTAGAGACCGTCAAAGATCAAGACCTTAGCCGGTACATTCTGTGAGAGAAACTTTGCCGTCTACCTCTCGGATCCTGTCCCCACTCACAAAAAGGCAGAAGGCGTTATGTATAGCGCTTCTCTTGGCATTCGCTACGGTTGGTTGTGGGAAGCGAAGGCCGCCGCTCCCGCCTGTCGAACGCGTTCAGCAGCGTACCGAGCTTCTCTCGGGTGTGCAAAGAGGCAACCGTGTGATCTTGAGTTGGCCGGCGCCACTGCGCAACGCTCCGGATGAAAGCGTGCAAAGCATCCGACGTATCGATGTCTACCGGCTGGCGGAAACACCGACCGCTCCTCTCCCCTTAACCGAAGAAGAGTTTGCGGCGCGGTCGACACTGATTGGATCGCTGGCCTACGACCAGATCAGAAACGCTACTGATACCTTGACGTACACGGATACCCTTGAGCTAGCCGGAGAAGCTACCCGGTTACGGTACGCGATTCGTTATGTTAATGCCTCGGAACAGCGGGCAGCCTTCTCAAACTTTCTCCTGATTGAACCATCCGCGAAGGTAGCCAAACCGCCCACCTTGATTTCTACGGCCAAGGAAGTTGGCGAAGATGCGATCTCATTGACCTGGCAAACCCCTGACTCGAACATTGACGGCTCGACTCCGACAAATTTGCTGGGCTACAACGTGTATCGACTGGACGAATCTCAGAGCGACGTTAGTCAGAACCCCCTCAATAGTTCCCTGGTGTCAAACAACCAGTACGTCGACCGGAATTTCCGTTTTGGTGAGAGCTATCGGTATGTAGTCCGTACCGTATCGCTGGGAACAGACGGGGCCCAGGTTGAGAGTCTCAACTCCAATACACTCCCCGTGTCCCCGCGAGACATATTTGCACCGTCCGCGCCAGCTTCAATCACAATTGCCGCCGCCCCTGGCAGATTATCAATCTTCTTCCCAGCGAATCCCGAAACCGATGTGGCAGGCTATGAAATCTATCGCTCAACTGATCCTGATCTGCCGAAAGAGCGCTGGATGAAGATGACAACCGCACCGCTGACGAAGACGACCTTCCTGGATGAGAACGTGGAGTCCGGAAAACGGTATTTCTACTACATCAAGGCAATCGATCAGGCCGGCAATATCAGCCCGCCCTCGGAAGTTGTTGCTGAGACTGTTCCCTAACAGGACCCTGAAAGAGGGGAGCCATTCTCAGGAGGTAAGACGATCCACTAAGCGACACGAAATAACTCGAACTAAGGACTTTTCCGTGCCGCTTCGTGTGACTTCGAGGATGTTCTTGGTTCTTTCAGGAGCCTGCTAAGTCGAAATGAGACTTTGTCGAGTTGCACATTCCACGTTTGAGCAGCCCCGATTTGCTTTTATCGAAGGTAGTGATGTGTGTCCCTTGACCGAACGAGAATGGTTCGACGGGTTCTTATTGCCACGCAGTGAGCACTCGATTCCGCTGGCAGAGGTCGCTCTACTTGCCCCGGTCACGCCTTCGAAGATCGTTTGCGTTGGGCGTAACTACCGTGAGCACGCCGCCGAACTCGGAAACAAGATGCCCGAGGAACCCTTGTTGTTTTTGAAGGCCCCTTCCTCGGTAATCGGTGATGGAGACACGATCGAGCTACCCAGAGAGTCCGAACGGGTTGAGCATGAAGGAGAGTTGGGAGTGGTTATCGGCCGCCGAGCGCGTCACATCTCCGCTGACGAAGACCCTTTGAATTATGTTCTGGGATACACGTGCGTCAACGATGTAACTGCCCGGGACCTGCAGCGCAAGGACGTGCAGTTTACAAGGGCCAAATCGTTCGATACTTTTTGCCCGGTCGGGCCGGTAATCGTGCGCGATATCGACCCTCTGGATGCGCAACTAACCACGCGTCTAAACGGCGAAATAAAGCAACGGGCACGCACATCGACCATGGCTTTTTCAGTTCCCTTTTTAATCAGGTATATCGCTGAAATCATGACGCTCTATCCCGGAGATCTGATCGCCACCGGTACTCCGGCGGGCGTCTCTCCTTTGAAGCGCGGCAATGTCGTCGAAGTTGAGATTGAGGGAATCGGTGTGCTTAGAAATAAAGTCACCTGAGTCGGAGAATTGTACTAATCAAACTCTACTGTGGCTGAGTGGCAGCATCTGACGCTGGAGGCAATAATGAAATTCTTTCTTGATACCGCAAACCTCAATGAGATTCGTGAAGCGGCAACCATAGGCCTAGCCGATGGGGTGACTACCAATCCATCCCTGATTGCCAAAGAGGGCGATGTCGACTTCAAAGAGCACATCGCCGCCATTTGCGAAATAGTTAGTGGTCCTGTCTCGGCTGAAGTCACTAGCGAAGACGTAGACGGGATGCTCCGCGAAGGACGTGAATATGCGAAGATCGCTCCCAACGTAGTGATCAAATGTCCCCTCACTCGAGCGGGTCTCAAAGCCACCCATCAACTCTCCGATGAAGGAATTAAGGTCAATGTCACGCTTTGTTTCTCCGCAGGCCAGGCAATCCTGGCGGCGAAGGCTGGGGCCTCTTTTATCAGCCCTTTTCTCGGGCGTCTTGATGACATCGGACACGATGGATTACTTCTGTTGCGCGAAATAGTCGAGATCTACGGAAACTATGACTGGGAAACTGAGGTCCTGGCGGCAAGCCTGCGCCACCCGCTTCATGTCATAGAGTCGGCACGCATGGGCGCAGATATTGCCACGATGCCTTTCAAAGTCATCGACCAGTTATTCAATCACCCCCTTACCGACAAAGGACAGGCCCAGTTTTTGTCGGACTGGCGCCAGAGCGGACGAAAGTAAATTGATGATTACAGTTCGGGTCCACAAATACGATGGCTCTGAACATCGCAGTTGGAATGCTAAGGTGCTACGGCGAGAAGGATCATTGTTTGTTCTCGATGCAACGTTCGACAAGGAAATCAAACACGATTTGTTGGGTACCATTGCCTCAGGGACAAAGAGCATTGAATACTATTGGTTGGACCGCTGGTACAACATTTTTCGCTTCGCGGCGCCGACCGGCGAGTTGAGAAGCTACTACTGTAATGTTAACGTCCCGCCTGCGTTTGATGGCCACGTTCTCAGCTACGTGGATCTGGACATAGACATTTTGGTCGAGCCGGATCTCTCGTACCGGGTGGTTGATCTTGAGGACTTTGAGCAAAACACGCAGCGCTTCGGGTATACCGAAAGCATTCAAACAAATGCCATGCAGGGACTTGAAAGACTGGTCGAACTGATCGAAGCGCGAGCGTTTCCCTTCACTGATTTCGGGCTCCCGCGCAATGACGAGTCAGTCTCGGTTTGAGTATGACTACAAAGCAACAACCAAGACAGTCCAAATCCAAACTTGAGAAGCTGAAAGAACGGGCACAGCGGGCTGAGATTGGAGGCGGTGCAGAGCGAGTCGAGAAGCAGCATGCTGCAGGCAAGATGACTGCCCGTGAACGGGTTGATTTTCTTCTTGACGAAAACACGTTCGAGGAATTCGATAAGCTGGTTGTGCATCGGTCGCGCGACTTCGGTCTCGACCAGCAACTCTATCCGGGTGATGGTGTTATCACCGGCCACGGTTTGATCGATGGTCGTCGTGTGTTCGTCTTTGCTCAGGACTTCACCGTTTTTGGCGGCTCACTTTCTGAAACTCACGCAGAAAAAATTTGTAAGGTGATGGATCTCGCAATGAAGGTCGGAGCGCCAATTATTGGCCTCAATGATTCGGGAGGGGCCCGCATTCAGGAAGGTGTGCTGAGTCTCGGCGGATATGCCGACATCTTTTTGCGTAACACCCTCGCGAGCGGCGTGGTTCCGCAGATAAGTTGCATCATGGGGCCTTGCGCGGGGGGAGCTGTGTATAGCCCGGCGATCACCGATTTCAACATAATGGTCAAAGATACGTCCTACATGTTCATTACCGGCCCCGACGTAATCAAGACCGTAACTCATGAAGACGTAACCAAGGAGGAATTAGGGGGAGCACTCACTCATAATCGTATTTCCGGCGTCGCGCATTTCGCCGCCGATTCAGACGATCATGCCCTGCGGACGGTCCGCGAACTGCTTTCATTCATTCCCTCAAACAATCTTGAGGATGCACCGGCGGAGAACTCCACCGACTCCCCCGAGCGAACCGAAACTGCACTTAATACGATCGTTCCGGATGCGTCGAACCAGCCATATGACATCCGCGGCGTCATTAATCTGATCGTTGACGACGGCTACTTTTTCGAAGTGCAGCAGCACTGCGCGCCCAACATCTGCATTGGGTTTGCCCGGTTGGACGGCCGCTCCGTCGGCATTGTTGCGAATCAACCCGCGTATTTAGCCGGCGTGCTAGATATCGATGCCTCCGTCAAAGCCGCGAGGTTTGTACGTTTCTGCGACTGCTTTAATATTCCCCTGGTAACGTTCGAAGACGTACCGGGATTTTTGCCGGGGGTCTCACAGGAGCATGGCGGGATCATCAGACATGGCGCAAAGCTGCTATATGCGTTTGCGGAAGCCACGGTTCCGAAAGTGACCGTGATCACTCGAAAGGCGTATGGTGGGGCCTATTGCGTGATGGCCTCAAAACACATTCGCACGGATGTGAATTTCGCCTGGCCTACGGCGGAGATTGCCGTAATGGGACCCGAAGGCGCCGTGGGGGTGCTCTATCGGCGAGAATTGAACGAGGCTAAAGACAAGGAAGCAGCACGCCGGGCACGCATAATCGAGCTTGAAGAGAAGTTTGCCAATCCGTACGTCGCCGCCGAGCGAGGCTTCGTTGACGAAGTCATCGAACCCGCTCAAACCAGACCTAAGCTGATCCGAGCACTATCACTCCTGGAAAACAAGCGTGATACCAACCCTCCCAGAAAGCACGGCAACATCCCGCTGTAGTCGCAAATCTAACCAGCAAGTTGCTGCTTAATTACCCCGGGGTAAGTGATTGGTAGCCAGGACCCACCCGCTTCATGAGACCGCCGGGTGAGTGATGGGTAGCCTTGTTTGAGGCGAGCGCGGACTTAGTTCGCTGCTGTCGCCAGCCTTCGCAGGCTTGGGACTCTTTGTTGGCCGTGACCTGGGGCTCACGCCCCTGGCTTTATGCTGCCGCCGGCTGCCGTAGGCTCACTGAAAAACACCGCAGTTCATGAATAGTGCGGACCAGGTCTGGCTATCAGTTTTGATCCAATTAAACGGCTTCGGTCGCCGCCAACGGCCAACTACTTGTTCAAGCACTTCAGGGACAGGAGACTAGTGGACCGTATCGTTGAAATTACTAGCTTCTTCTCCCATTGCCGCCTAGCTTCCAAAGCAAAGGAGTCGCGGGCGAGGTGAGGCGCGAGGCAGGCACTTACTGTTTCGGTGCGTAGTAGCCCTGACGGTAGATTAGTTGCAGCTTTTGTTTGCGCAGTTCCGGATTCACAATCTCCATCCTGATCCGCCGGTGAGATCCGTCGCGCAATTTGTTATGGGGTGAGTAAGCAATAACGTATTGTGAACGCAGTTCCTGCTGGATTTGCGCGAATGCCGCCCCAAGCTCCACATCATCGCGAGGGAAAAAGGCGCGGCCGCCCGTGCGATCAGAGATCTTCCGCAGGGAATCCTGCTCGACCTTGTATAGCTCCGGATCTCCAATACCAATGCTATAGACAGCTACGTTGTTCTTTATCGCTGCGTCAATCGCATCCTGGCGTTTGATGGTACTGCTCGTATCATCGCCGTCACTCAGAAGAATTATGGCCCGGCGCGAGTTTTCGTCACCCTGACTCAACACGCCGCGGCTCCGCCGCTCCCTTGCGGAAAAGCCTCCGGCTTTCCGACGCTCCCATTTTCATTGAGGCTACCGCTTGACACCCTCACTGCTGCCTTTTATATTCAACTTCCTAGTTAAAAACACGAGCAAGCTCTGAAGGCCTAAAATTATCTCCTTGCAGACTTCGCCTCGAAAGTCTTCCTCATACTAGTACCTCACATATCCTCATCGATAAACTTTGCTCACGAATGCCCAGCATTCTCTTTCTAAACTTTGGGCTTAGATGGAATCGGAAAGCCAAACACGTAAAAGAAGAATCGATCCGCTACTCAAGGGCCTTGGATGGAAGATTGTGCCTTTCAATGCCGGTCGTTTCCTTGGCTTCTATGAAAACTGCGCCATTGAAGAGTATCCAACGGACAACGGACCTGCCGATTATGCATTGTGTGTGCACGGCCGAATCGTAAGCGTGGTCGAGGCTAAGAAAGTTACGCTGGGCCCTCAGAATGTTCTTACGCAGGCACAACGTTACTCGCGAGGCTTAAGCGGTAGTCCTTACAATTTTGACGGACACTGCGTCCCATTCCTCTATTCAACCAACGGCGAAGTCATCTGGTTTCAGGACGTCCGTCACTCGCTCAGCCGTTCGCGTCGGATCAATCAGTTTCATACCCCGGCGGCGCTCAAGGAAATGCTTGAACGCAACTTCCAGGATTGTTGTGATTGGTTCCAAAGCAATCCCAACACACATTCTGGTCTCAGGCCTTACCAAATCGAAGCAAACAATGAGATTGAGAATGCCATAGCAGAACGGAAGCGGAAGATGCTCGTCGCAATGGCAACGGGAACAGGCAAGACTCTCACGTTAGTGAATCAAGTGTATCGTTTAATGAAGTCTGGAGTGGGCCAGCGGATCCTGTTTTTAGTTGATCGTCGGGCACTCGCTGCACAGGCAGTGCGCGCCTTTGCTTCTTTTGAGCCAGAACCCGGTCTGAAGTTCGACAAGATTTACGAAGTTTACAGCCAGCGGTTTCAGCGTGAAGATTTTGGGGAAGAGGAAAAGTTTAATCCCAAGACGCTATCCAGGTCATACCTTTCGGAGCCCAAGCAAGGAGACGCATTCGTCTACGTCTGCACCATCCAGCGGATGATCATCAATCTATTTGGACCTGATGCGGTTTTCAACGTGGCCGACGAACCAATAGACGACGATGCTGAGAAGTTCGACATTCCCATTCACGCCTTCGATGTAATCATCGCGGACGAGTGCCATCGCGGGTACTCTACTGGGGAGCTTTCAGTCTGGCGCAAAACTCTCGATCATTTTGATGCCATCAAGATCGGGCTCACTGCCACCCCTGCCGCGCACACCAAGGCTTACTTCAAAGATGTGGTTTATCGTTATGAGTATCAGAGAGCTGTGCAAGAGGGCTTTTTGGTGGATTATGACGTGGTGACTGTCAAGTCAGATGTAAGGATGAAGGGCGTTTTTCTCACCGAGGGCGAGCAAATCGGTATGATCGATCCCACGAGTGGGGCCGAGAAACTCGATCAAGTCGAGGACGAACGTCAATTTGACACGGGCGAGATCGAGCAAAAAGTCACTGCCCCGGAGTCCAACAAAAAGATCCTCGAAGAGATCAAGGCTTACGCCTTCGAGCATCAGGAGCGTTATGGCCGTTTCCCCAAGATTTTGATCTTCGCGGTTAATGATCTTCCGCACACGTCTCACGCGGACAACCTCGTCGATATTGCTCGCGACATTTTCGGCCAGGGAGATTCGTTCGTCCAGAAGATCACGGGCCGAGTTGACCGTCCGCTACAAAGAATCCGTGAGTTTCGGAATCGGCCTGAACCCCACGTTGTAGTTTCCGTTGACATGCTGACGACTGGCGTCGATATTCCCGATCTTGAATACATCGTGTTCCTTCGTCCCGTGAAGTCGCGCATTCTATTTGAGCAGATGCTTGGGCGCGGCACTCGCAAAGGCGAGAAGTTTCCAGACAAGTCACACTTCACTGTCTTCGACTGCTTCGACGGCACGCTGTTGGAATATTTCCGAAGTGCTACGGCCATCACGGCTGAACCTCCCGAAAAAGAGCTGAGAACGATTAAGCAGATCATTGACGACGTTTGGGAGAACCGAGATCGGGATTACAACACTCGATGTCTCGTTCGGAGACTACAGCGTATCGATAAAGAAATGTCGGGTGACGCACGCGAGCTGTTTGCCGCCTACATTCCAAACGGCAATATGGCGAGTTACGCGGCGGACCTGGCAAACCGACTGAGGAGAGACTTCACTGGGACAATGAGTTTATTGCGCAAGCCTGATTTCCAGAGCTTGCTCGTAAACTATCCCCGCGCGCCGCGAACATTTGTCATTGCTTACGAAGCTCAGGATGAGGTCAGTTCAGCGTGGCTGGTGCGGGGCCTGGATGGCAAAGAATACAAACCTGAAGACTACCTGGCTGCGTTTGCACGCTTCGTGAAGGAGAATCCAGCCCAGGTCGAGGCGATTGAGATCCTGCTTGATCGACCCCGAGGATGGGGCACACAGGCGCTTGGTGAGCTGCGCCAAAAACTGAGCGCCACCACTGAGCGCTTCACGATTGATAATCTCCAGAAGGCTCATCAGGTGCGCTATGACAAAGCTCTCGTTGACATCATCTCGATGGTCAAGCACGCGGCGCGCGAGCAGGAGCCACTTTACACGGCTTCGGAGCGAGTCCAGCTCGCCTTTATAAAGGTAACTGCAGGAAAACGATTCACTGACGAGCAGCAGAAATGGCTTGAGCGTATCGGCGAACACTTGATCGCTAACCTGTCAATCGATAAGGAAGACTTTGAAGTTGTTCCCGTCTTCACCCGCTTCGGCGGTTGGGGACGTGCGAATCGAGTTTTCAATAATAAACTCGACGACATCATCCGAGACCTCAATGAGGCAATAGCAGCATGAGCGATATTGTTCAAAAGCTTTGGGGCTTCTGTCATGTGCTTCGCCATGACGGAATAGATTACGGCGATTACATCGAGCAGCTAACTTATCTACTCTTCCTGAAGATGGCCGATGAGCGGGGCGTTGCGCTGCCAAAGGACTGCGATTGGCCGACCCTGTACAAACAAACGGGCACTGCCTTAACGGATCATTACGTCGACGTTCTGCGTACCCTGGGAAAACAAACAGGCTTGCTTGGCGACATCTTCGCGGGAGCACAATCGCGCTTCAACAATCCCGTGAACCTCAAGCGGATGATCACGCTCATCGACGAAACCGAGTGGACGGCGCTCGATGTCGATGTAAAGGCGGAAGCCTTTGAAGGATTGCTCGAAAAGGCCGCAAGCGAGGGGAAGAAAGGAGCGGGCCAGTACTTCACGCCGCGCGTTTTGATCAGATCAATCGTTCGCTGTATGAAGCCTGACCCTCGCGTTCACAAGGAATTCTCAATCGGCGATCCTGCCTGCGGTACGGCAGGCTTTCTTGTCGCAGCTTACGAATGGCTCATCGAACAGACTGGCGGCGCTCTGGACCGTGATATCGCCAAACGCGTCAGACGATCAACCTACTTCGGACAGGATCTGGTCGAGCGGCCGCGTCGTCTGGCGCTTATGAATCTCTATCTACACGGCCTGGAACCCGAAATCGCTTTGGGTGATGCCATCTATGAGGTGCCGAGCAATCGCCGTTTCGATGTGGTGCTTACTAATCCGCCTTTTGGTACCAGAGGCGCGAATCAAGCTCCCGACCGTGAAGACTTCACTATTGAGACATCAAATAAACAGTTGAACTTCCTCCAACACGTCCTAACGATTCTCAAGCCTGGCGGACGCGCGGCTGTGGTGCTCCCTGACAATTGTTTGTTCGAGAGCAAGGCAGGAGAGGTAATTGAAATTTTGATGCAGGACTGCAACCTGCATACGGTCTTGCGGCTGCCTCGCGGGACCTTCACACCGTACAGTCAGGGCGTCAAGGCAAACGTTATCTTCTTTCAGAAAGGCTACCCGACTGAGCATGTTTGGATATTCGATGCGCGCTCAAACGTTCCAGGCATCACTAAGAAAGACCGTCCACTCGCACCCGCGCACTTCTCGGAGTTTGAAGCCGCCTACGGCAGTGATCCGAACGGAAAGAGC
>JACCSP010000088.1 GCA_013812905.1 Pyrinomonadaceae bacterium | reverse complement strand
ACATCGCCTCCACCAATAGCGACACGAATGGCTATTCACGCTCGTTCAAAGCGTAGGCAAGCAAGCGATTGCTCCTGGCTGTATAGAGCAATTTTGCAGCTTCGTCACTAATAAACCGCTCGTCAAGATCGCTGAGACTAACGGCGCGCTCGGCGACGCCCGTGTTGACGTTAACGCCCAGCAGACCGTTGCCTTTCGGCAACTCCGTGTAAAAGTACATCCAGTCGCCTCGCAGGGTGGCGAGCCTTTGCCGGCGCCAAAGAAAGCGCGAGAGTCGTTCGAGCTGGTGTGCGGGATCGAGGCGTTCGAGCAGACGATCCTCAACATCAACAGAAGGACGTGGAATGCGCGGTGTGCGGATGGTGGGAACTTCACGCGCGTGCGAAAGCAGACCGAACGAAGAGAATCGGTCTGCCACATATTCACGAGAGTAGTTTGATGCCATGCTGGTCAAACTGGGCAGTGTGACGTGTGCTGCCAGGCCAGACCAGCGTAGTGACGAGATGGTGTTTAGCACTCGAACTCCACGAAAAGCGGTCGTTGCTGTTGCGCCATAGCGGAAATAAAGTGAAGCAGCACGCGCGCCGACCGCCGCCACAGTTCGCAGCAGGCCGCGGCCCGGTGGGTTGTGCCGTGAACGCCAGACATTTTGCCCCGTGGCAAAATCGAAAGCGGCAATCTCATTTCGTCCGCCCACGACGGCTTCCTCGCGCTCATTGAGCAAGAGAAATGCAGCCTTCTCCACTTTGTGAGCAGCCTTTGACCGACGCTTTCCGGTCGAGGCATCAATCACGATCAAGTCGTCGCGATCGGCAACCAGAATCGTCGCAGCATCTGGGAGCGCCAAGTTGGTGATACCTTTGTCAGCTCCTTCGTAGCGCCAGAGAAGCTTGCCGTTGTCGACATCTATGGCACTGACACCATAAGGGCCTCGTTCAACCGTTTCTCCATCCCGAAGCCGCGTAAACTGTCCACCTGTTCGCACGAAGAGAACCTGGCTCGTGAGGATCGTCTCGGGAGTCAACCCCAGATCTTTCGTTTGCCAGATCTCTTCACCTGTTCGGCGCGAAATGGCCCTGACGCGGCCACGCCCCGAAAGGTAGATGGCGCGTTCATCGGCGACCGGATCTGCCTCCGTCAGGGCCAGTCCTTCTTCGTTGACGCGAAACTTCTCCCGCTTGCGATCTTTTCCTGTCTGCACGTCCAGCGAAGTGAGGCCTTCGTAAAACAGATGGAGCCTACCATCCAGAAAAACCGGCGCCCGATAATTGTCGAGCGTGAACGCAACGTCATCATTATCACTCCAAACCGTGGACATCATCTCAATTTCACTCTCGAGTTCGCGCCTCCAAAGCTCACGGCCGGCGCCAAGATCGAAAAGATGGATGACGGCCTTGCGCTTTAAGGTGTCGCCGACCTTGCCGCGGGCGTCACGCACGAAGACCGCAGCGAGCAGATTGTGATTTTGGTCCAGTGCCATCTGCATTACCGAACCGCGCACTTTGTTGCTCCGCCAAAGTGTCTCGCCCGTGACCAAGTCTGCCGCCTCCATCCGCGTTTTGTTATCATCTTCAATACTGAGCAAAAGTATGTCTGTGCCCGGCACTGGTGCCACGTCGGTCTCAACCAGCCGCTCATTTTCGCGTCGCCACAGGATGTCGCCCGATTCGCCATCGATGGCATAGAGCGATTTCTCAGTTCCCGTCACGACCACTCCCAATTCAGTGGCCTGGTAAAAGCGAACACGCCCGTCGAGTTTGACTGACCAACGCTCGGACGCAGACGTTACCGGTACGGATCCAATCAGCGACAGCAACGCTATCCCCGCCAGCCGGTGCACCAAGAGCTTCTGCAAATAGGGACGCGCAGTTAGGAAAGACACGTTTGTACCTTTTCTGGGAGAGGGTTCATTCCTCCACTCTTACCAATTGTTTACCCAGGTTCTCGCCACTGAATAAACCCAGAAAAGCGCGTGGCGTATTCTCAAACCCATCTACAATGTTTTCGGCATACTTCATCTTTCCTTCACGCAACCACTGCCCCAAGTGTTTCACCCCCTCGGCAAAGCGGGGACCGTAGTCCGTGATAATGAATCCCTGCATCACAGCGCTCTTGACTAAGAGATATGGCTGAGGGCGTGGACCCACATCAGGATGCTCAAGGTTATAAAGTGAGATTTGCCCGCAAATGATTATTCGCGCAGCCTTGTTAATGAACGGCATCACAGCATCGGAAACGGCACCACCTACATTGTCGAAATAGATGTCTATGCCGTTGGGGCACGCATCATTCACGGCTTGCTTCATGTCTTCGGCCGTCTTGTAGTTGATTGTGCGGTCAACCCACAGCTCGTGCTCCAGATATTCATTCTTCTCCTCACTGCCTGCAATACCAACTACTGCACATCCGTTGATCTTAGCAATCTGGCATACAGTCATACCCACCGCGCCCGCCGCGCCGGAGACTACGATGGTTTCTCCTTCCCGAGGTTTACCGATATCCACCAGTCCAAAGTAGGCCGTCAAGCCCGGCATGCCTAAGACTCCCAGGGCGGTTGTTACCGGCGCAAGGTTCGGGTCAACCTTCCTTAGTTCTCCCGCTGCGGCTACAGAATATAGCTGCCAACCGAGTTGCCCGGTGACGATGTCGCCCGGCTTAAAACTAGCGGATCGCGATTTGACTACTTCGCCAACTACGCCTCCATTCATAACTTCGTTCACAGCAAACGGGGCCACATAAGACTTGCGGTCGCTCATGCGACCACGCATGTATGGGTCGACGGACAGGTAGCGAGTGCGAACCAGAACTTCGCCATCTTTCGGCTGCGGCACCTCCGCATCCACAGTCGCGAAATTGTCCATCGCCGGCACACCGGTCGGCCGACTAGCCAATGTAATTTGTTTATTTTTCATGGCAGGCATCATACCCCACTCCAGTGGTAGCAGGACTCCGAAACGCTCCAAATCCCGCGACCCGGATCTACGAATGCAGCGACTTTTTGTCGGTATGTTAATATGTACCGCTCGGCGGCGCTGTCCGAGCGTTGCCGAGTAATAAGCTCAGCGATACGAAGCCGCCCGATTCGTTCTTCAAATAATCCTTAAGAGGTAAAGATGCCGGAACTGCGTGGACAACAGGCAACCGACGAAGTCAAACAGGAGTGGACGTTCGCTTATAAGCTTTATTTGAAAGCGCCCGGCGACCCGCGGGACAAGAAGAACGATCGCTCGGAACGAATTAGCTATGTGGCGAAGGAAATGAACCTGACCCATAAGCAGGCCAAGCGGCGTGTCAGAAACTACGAGTCTTGGCAGCGCAATATCAAGAAGCGACTGGTGGAACCGTAGCTTCGAGACCTAGCTTCGGTGCCCTCCATCGGAAACCGGCAACCTCATTCAACACCTCTTCCTTCGTCCTTTGCTCCTGGGGCATCTAGGGCGCACCATTTGAACTCTGCTTGGCAAAATAGCTATATTGGCATCGTACGAAACTGGTTGAAAACTTAGTGGGCGTCAGATCCAATACACTTGTTCTCTATGATGGTGTTTGCGGCCTGTGCAATGGTCTCAATCAGTTCTTACTTAAGCGTGATCCGCACGATTACTTTCGGTTCGCATCCCTTCAAAGTAGATTTGCGGCGTCTCTGTTGGATCGTTATGAGATCGACGCCGTCGACCTCGATACGGTTTACGTCGTTGCTGACTACGGACAACCAGGAGAACGCCTGCTCGCAAGGTCTGATGCCATTCTGCATGTCCTCAATCGGCTGGACGGCATTTGGGGCCTTTTGAGAGTAGGCCGCGCGCTGCCACCGTCGCTACGCGATGCGCTTTATGATGTGGTGGCGCGCAATCGGTACCGCATTTTCGGAAAATATGACGTTTGTCTAATGCCTGAGGGGAAATACCGGAGAAAGTTTCTTGATCTGGTTACTACGCAGCCATCACGAAACTCCGGGAGATGATTTCTCGCGATGACGCACGCGCTTCGTTACGTCGACCGCGGTCAGGCACAAGGCGAGCCAGGCCAATCCTTCCATAATAGCCCCCAGCACGTCGCTCAAGTAATGAGCACCAAGATAAATACGGCTGAAACCGACTAACAGGACCAGCAAAACTGCAAGCGTAACAGCCAACACCCGCCCGGGCCACTCGCGAATTTTCCATGTCGCGAAGGCCGCCACGACCCCATAGAAACAAGTCGCCGCCATTGTATGACCGCTCGGGAAGCCATAACTGGAAAAGGTGAGAATCGGGTCGTCGAAAGGGGGACGTGCTCGGTGAAAGATATTCTTGAGCACTACATTTAGGAACATCCCGCCAAACACTGCGAGAAGCAGGGCTATCAGCCAGTATCGGTGGCGGCGCCGGAACAGATAAAGCGCAAACGTGGTTGTTAGCAGGCCAACCGCCGCCATCGAATGAAGGTGAGTGATAACCAGCATGACCCTGATCAAGGCCTGCTGGTGCTGAGCGTGAAGCCAGGCGCTGAATCGTACGTCCGAGAGAGTCAGAGGCGCACCGCTCAACACATCCTCAGCGATCAGGCCGAACAGCCAGGTAGCACCGATAAGCAGGAGCGCGCCAATTGTGAGACGAAGTCCATAATAGCCCTCCCGCGATAATCGCGCCTTTAGGAAAGAAGTTAGTGCGACAAAGCGAAGGGCCATTGCAACCTGTCTGAGAGATACGACTAAGAGCGCACCCACCCGTCCGGTGTGTGCCGAAATTCTTCAGTTGAAGCTAAGACGAAAGCGACCTTCTCCGGCTGCCAAACAATGCGTTCCACCATGATCTCAGGATGCTGCAAACGAATCACGTTGAAAGAATTGGCTTCGCCCCGGCTGCGGGTCGACGTGGCGGTTCCAGCTTGAACGACAAGGGCCGAGTGGCCCTTTATCTTATACCGCTTGGCGGTGTGGCCGGTGTGGCTGATGTGTAGATGACCGGCGAGAAACAGATCTGCTCCGCAACTGGCTAGCGTTTCCATCGCCATGCGTGCACGCCCCACCATCTCGCTTTCTTGACGACCCTCGGGCAGATCAAAAGGATGATGAGAAACGACCACCTTTACCTTGTCATCGCCGAGTGCACATATCTTCTCACGCAACCAAGCCACCTGAAGTTCGTTGACACGCCCCCCTTTGAAGGTCAGGGAGCGTGCCGTATTCAAGCCTACAACCGCCATCTCTTCGTCAAAATAGAAAGGACTGAGATCGTCGGTTATGTAGCGCCGGTACTTATCCAGAGGGCGCAGGAAGCGCGAGAACAGGTTGTGCAAGGGAATATCGTGATTGCCGGGGACAACGATTTGCGGCTTAGGCAATGCATCGAGGAAAACGCGCGCTTCCTGAAATTGCCAGGAGCGTGCCCTCTGAGTCAGATCGCCCGAAACAGCTACTAAATCCGGTTTGATTTCGTTAACGAACGTAATCAACGGCTTGACTACACTCGAATCCGTGCGGCCAAAATGAATGTCGGACATGTGAACAATGGTCCGCATCAGTTCTCGTTTCTACTTTGCTTCATTTTCGGCCGGCACCAGTACTCGGAGTGCCGATGGACGAATACGATAGTGCAGCGGTGGCTGCATCACCGTTACTTCTCCATCCACCGCCACGCGCAGACGACGATGCTTCGTCTCAATCCGAATCTCTTTCGAGCACAGAGCAAGGAAGTCTTTATCATCGCGCAATCCGCCAAAAAGGGTGCGCCAAGCCAGCCGCACCAGTCCGAGCCGGCCGGTGTCACGCGTAATGTACAGGCTTAAACGGCCCGCATTGAGGCAGCCGCGAGCGCCAGCATTGAGACATTCCTTCTCATATTCATTGTTGCCAATGAAAACTAAAGGACTTCGACTAGAAAAGTCTTTACCTTCAACGCTCAATTTAACATCCAGGAAAGGATGGCGGCGCAATACGGCGATGAGGGCCCAAAATAACGCCGCCCATCTCCCAAAGCCTAACCGCTGCTGCTTTTCGCGTTCGCGGACGAGACGAGGATATAGCCCGAGACTCGAATTGTTGAGAAAGATGTGGCCGTTTACTTCCCCCACGTCAACCTTCGTGGTATGGCCGGCAATGACGGTGAGCGCGGCGGCTTCAAGATCGAGGGGGATGCGCAGATCCTTGGCAAAGTGGTTGAGAGTCCCTAATGGCAAGACGCCAAATGTCTTGTTAGTGTCAACTACGGTTGAGGCTACTGCGCTCAGAGTGCCATCGCCGCCTCCGGCCACAATCGTGTTGCTGTCACTGAGCGCGGCCCGCCGTGCCAACTCGACAACTTCCTCACCGCTCCGCGCCAATGAAATGTTTGCCTTCCGATTGGTAGCGGCGAAAATCTCAGCCAGCCGCATGCGCATCTCCTGTTTGTCACCCGCGCCCGACCCGACGTTGATAATTACTTCAATCGATTCTTGCAGCATACCCTCTACCCATGCACAAACTATCGCGACAGAATACGATCAGAACTTTATATAAGCGAGATGAGAACGACGATTGACTGGATCCGCAACTCGCATCTCAGTACACAGGTTAGTGAGGGAATCCTGTATTCATCACGCCGGATGAGTTCCATCGATCGAAATGCCCTATCGCGGTATTGGCTTAGACCGTCCCCAGGGCGTGCCTATCCCCGGTGAAAACATGCCGCTGTTTCGCGCCGGCCAGTTACGCAAACGCTGGGCACTATGTTTCCTTCTGGAGCGCAGAGTTATCTTTCTGTGCGGCGCGAGCGAGGGTCGGGCCGCTGCAACAGGAGTATTGGGAAATTTGGGATCGCGAGGCGCAGCAGGGCCGTGAGGGATCTCATCCCGACAGCAGGAGCGTGGAACTTGAACCTAATCGCGTGCGTCTCCGGGTTGGCGATGCGGAAATCGGCGGCGTCACGTTTGAGTCGGATAGCAGCGTCGAGGTCTACCGGCCGGCCGGCCGGGCCTATATCGGATCGCTTGTCTAGCTGTATATGATCTTAAAGACAGATCCGCCACCACCCCGCGTTAGATAGTAGAGATTTCCGTCCGGTCCAACCTGCGATCGACCGGTGAAGTGAGCCCTGACGCAAACGCCTGTGAAGCACCGCTCGTAGGGTCAAAGCGCCTGATCCATCCGCTGCAAAAGTCGGCATAAAAATACTTCCCGACCTAGTCGCTCGGATACGTAAGGACTGCAGGATTGTAGAAGGCACCGCCTGTTATCGCACATCCGGTCGCCGCTCCTGCCCCATGCCCATACTGCAAAATTGGATCGTCCCGTCTGTGTAGAAGTAAGTCCCGGTATACTCGGCGGGGAAATGATTGACAGGCGGATTGTAGAACGCTCCGCCGGTGATCGCGCAGCCCTGTTCGCTCCCGCTGCCGTTCGCGTACACGAAGAGTGGGCTGCGGAAGGCCGGATCGGTCGTCGGCCCTTCAGTGATATTCCAGCCATAGTTCGCCGCCGCGACGCCTTCGTTGACTTCTTCCCACGAATGTTCGCCAATGTCGTTGATGAAGATTCTGCCGGTGCCGGCTTGAATCGAAAACGTAAAAGGCACTCGCAGTCCGCGCGCCCAGATAGCTTTGTTTTGGCCAGTGGCGGTTGGATCGTTGAAGTAAGGGTTGTCCGCGGGGATCGTACCGTCGCGATTCAAGTGCAACATCTTCCCCCACAGACTGGTAAGGACCTGCGCCTCTTCTGGTCTACTTGCTTCAGCTGACTCCTTATCTTTCGCCATCGAGTATTGCTCCTCTTACTTTTACCAGGCAACTGCATATCTTCCTCGCCGCGGATCAGCGCCAGCAGCAGAAACTCCGGATTGTGGGTTGTAGACGATTACTGTGGGCGCCGAAAGCGTGCCCCAGTCGGATTGAACCTTTACCTTGTGTCCGCGCGACTTGAGTTCGGCGATTGTCTTCTCCTGGATTCGCGATTCGACATTTAACGATCCGCCTAAGAACTCGTGATCGTCGAATGAGCTGACGTAGTGTTGCGTGTCAAAGCGAGGTCCTTCGACAGCTTCCTGCGGATTCATGCCAAACTCGATGATATTGAGCAAGACTTGCAGCAGCGCCTGGTCCTGGTTGTCCCCTCCTGGCGTGCTCAAAACCATAAAAGGCTCGCCATTTCTAAGCACAACCGTCGGCGTGAGTGTAATCCGCGGGCGTTTGCCGGGCGCGACGACATTCGGGCTGTGGGGATCCGTCAAAGCTGACTGCAGTCGTTGACCCATCAATACTCCGGTATCGCCGGCGACCACGGCTGGCAACCAGGCGCCGCTGGGAGTAGCACTAAACAGATTCCCATCCTTATCGATTACGTTTACGCAGGTAGTATCATTAGCCCGCTCAACCTCCGGAGCCGCGGACGCACGGCTGACACGCTGTGTAGCGCTGGCTAATACAGCCTTCATGTTGAACGGATCGCCGGGTTGCTGCGCCAGGGAAGCTTGTTGCTGGACGATCAGCGAGCGACGCAAAGCAGCATACTCCTTGGATAACAGCTGGCTTGTCGGGATCTTCACAAAGTCGGGATCACCGTAGTAACGATCACGGTCCGCCAAAGCAAGTTTGAGGGCTTCAGCGAGTGTGTGAATGTAATCCGGCGAGTTATGACCCAGCTTCCTGAGATCGTAACCTTCCAGTAGGTTGAGTGTTTCAACAAGGGCTGGGCCTGCGGTCCAGAAACCCGCTTTAAAAACTTCGTAACCGCGATAGTCCGCTTTTACGGGCGTCCCCAATCTGGCGCGAAAGCGGGCGAGATCTTCGGCGGCAATCAAGCCGCCATTCTCTTGCATGTAGTCGCCGATGCGCTGTCCCACCGGTCCACGGTAGAAATAATCACGCGCAGCTGTGAGGCCGAAGCGACGCTTCGTTCGGTCGTTCTTGGCGCGCCGCACCGCTTGCTTCTCGGCATTCACAATCTCACGCAGCGTCCGGGCCAGGTCGGCTTGCACGAAGAGGTCACCCACCTTCGGCACCTCGCCATTGGGCATAAAGATGCGCTTGGCATCAGGCCACTTGGAGAAAACCGCTCCACGCGTCTTGATATACTGCACGCGCAGCTCGTCGATGGGAAAACCATCGGCGAGTTCGATTGCGGGTTGGATGACTTCGGCTAGAGACCTCGTGCCAAATTGATCGAGCGCCACGACGCAGGCGTCAAGCACTGCTGGAACCGTGGCGGGCAAGGGGCCAGTAGAAGGAATCGTTCCGGTTTTGGCTCCCGCCATTGTCGCCATGCTCGAGGCCGCATTCTTTTCGCGATTGACGAAAAACTCAAGTGTGGCCTTCATCGGAGCGGGACCCATGCCCTCGACGACGCTAACATCCTTACCCTTCATCCTGATGAGGATTGGCACCTCGCCGCCGAATGAAAAGTGAGAAAACTCAATCACTGAAGCTGCCAGGATTGTTGCCACGCCGGCATCCGTAGCATTCCCGCCTTGTTGCAAAATGCGCATACCTGCTTCAACGGACAGCGGATGTCCACCGGCCACCACTCCACGTTTGCCGCGGACTACGGGTCGAAACGTTTGACCGTGAGAGGGCAGGAGAGGATAAGAAACGAACAGTAAAGCTAGTACGACTAGGATAACGAGAAATCGACCCATGACAGGTTAACCTTTCAAGTCTGAAGGTTTAGGTGCGTCGAATTGTTATCCTGTTTCCCAGACGAGTCAACGTTTCGCCGGATTCGCGGGCAGGGGCGGCGTCGGTTACGGGCTTTACAAATTCCTCGGTCAGCCGAAGACAACCGTCGCGCCCTTCCAGACGTCGAAGGTGACCAGGCTGACATCGACCGGCACAGCGTGGGACGCGGCCATCTCGCCTGATGGCAAGTACGTGGTGTACGCTTAGAATGACAACAGAGACACCAAAGCCTTTGGGTCAAGCAGGTAGCGACGGGCAGCAACGTGCAAATCGTGCCGCCCGCCGAAGTCCAGTTTTGGGGGCTGACCTTCTCGAATGACAGCAACTACGTCTACTACGTCAAGAACGAAAAAAGCAGCGGCCCCTTTAACAAGCTCTTTCAGGTGCCCTCGCTCGGGGGCGCCCCGAAGAAGTTGATGGACCACGTTGATAGCGCCGTCACCGTCTCGCCGGACGGGCGACGCCTCGCCTTTGTACGCGACCAACTGAAGAAGGGAGTGACTGAAGTCGTTCTGGCGAACGCCGACGGCAACGGAGAGCAAGTGCTTGCCACGCGGAAAGCGCCCGATCGTTTCGAGTCTGATCTGGCGACGAGGATCGCCTGGTCGCCGGACGGGAAGACGATAGCCTGTGCGGCGAGGAACGCCGACGCGGAAGGTCGTTATTTTAACGTCGTGGGTGTGTCGGTGGCGAACGGGACGGAGAGACTTCTCACGTCTCGGCGGTGGAAATTTGTCGGACAAGTGGCGTGGCTGTCTGACGGCAACGGCCTGGTGATGACCGCGCGGGACGAAACGTCCATCCAAGTGTGGCATCTCTCCTACCCGGACGGCGAAGCCAGTAGGATCACGAACGACTTGAACCGCTACGGCGATGTGACCTTGACGGCGGATGCCAAATCTCTCGTCACTGTGCAGAAGAATTCAGTCTCGAACATCTGGGTGGCGCCCAAAGGAGACACGGGCCGCGCCCGACAGGTCACTTCCGGCACGCTTGACGGCAACGGGGGGCTCAGCTGGACGCGCGACGGTAGAATAGTCTATGGGTCGGTCGCGTCCGGCAGCCCGCACATCTGGATCATGGACGCAGACGGAAGCAATCAGAGACAACTGACGCACGAGGGCCAAAACTATCGCCCGACAGCTTCGAGCGACGGGCGGCACATTTTTTTCTCGTCCGTCCGCGCGGGTAGTGAAAACGCTTGGCGCATGGACCTAGACGGCGGCAACCCGGAGCAACTTACCGACGGCAAGGTTAACGCGCACGGATACCCCACGCCTGACGGGCGGTGGGTGGTCTACGTCTCGATGGATCAGGGCAACGCGACCCTGTGGAAAGCACCGGTCGAGGGTGGCCAGCCCGTGCGCCTGACCGACCCGACGACCAATCTGCCGGTCGTCTCGCCGGACGGAAACCAGGTCGCCTGCTTTTACTGGGACGAGGCTGCGACGCCGCCGCGCGGGGTGATGGTCCTGCCCTTCGACGGTGGGCCGCCTACTAGGCGATTCAACATCCGCGTCGCCGGCGGGTTCGTCCTGCGCTGGTCATCGGACGGGTACGCCCTCCTCTACATCGATAACCAGAACATCTGGAGTCAGCCCCTCGACCGCGGGAAGCCCCTCCAGTTGACCGACTTTCAGGGCGACCAAATCTTCAACTTCGCTTACTCACCGGACGGTAAATCGCTCGCTCTAGCGCGCGGCAGAGTTACCGATGACGTGGTCTTGATAGAAGATTCAAGATAGATTCTTGCTACGACGTTATGATCGTTGAAAGAGACGCGCTTGAGAACTGAGGTCCCGACGAGAGTTAGACAATGCTTGAAGGAATGATTTAGACAAAAAGAGAGGGCGTCGACCTCCCCCAAGACCGACGCCCTTATCTTTTATCTAAGTTCTCCCACGGAGAATTAACGATGAGCCATGTTAAATCATCCCTGAAGGGTTGGGTTGCAGTTGTCTTGCAAAGCCTTAACGACGTTGTAACAAAACTTTTGCAAAGCGGTTTTACACGGCGCGATCCGAACATGCCGTGGATATTTTGAACCCTCCCGTCCCGGTCGATTGTCATCCGGAACAATCCTTTAGGAAACTCAATGTTTGAACCAAAAACTATGCCATATGGGTCCTGGAAGTCGCCGATTACCTCGGATTTAATCGTGAACGGGTCTGTCGGGCTTAGTCAGCCTGCTATAGCCGGTGATGGCATTTACTGGGTTGAAATGCGGCCTTCAGAAGGCGGTCGCAACGTAATAGTGCGACGGGATGTATCGGGAGCAGTTATGGATGTTAATCCTCCCCCATTCGATGCGCGAACTCGCGTCCATGAGTACGGCGGCGGTGATTTTGTCGTAAGCGATGGCGCAATCTATTACTCAAACTTCGCGGATCAGCGTCTATACGCGCAGCTCCCCGCCGAAGACCCTCGTCCTCTTACCCCCGAAGCTGACTTCCGTTATGCGGATGCTACGGTGGACGTCAAACGACGGCGATTGATTTGCGTGCGAGAAGACCACACTGCCGCCGGACACGAAGCGGTTAACACGCTGGTGAGCATCGGGCTCGACGGCTTGAATGACGGCGGACAAGTAATGGTTTGTGGAAACGACTTTTACTCATCTCCACGGGTGAGTCCCGACGGTTCCAAACTCGCCTGGCTAACTTGGAACCATCCACAGATGCCGTGGGATGGCACCGAACTGTGGACGGGTGACTTTCGAGCAGACGGCTTGCTTACCAACACTCAACGTGTTGCCGGCAGCGTCAGGGAATCAATATTTCAACCGGAGTGGTCGCCGGGCGGCACGCTTTATTTCGTATCGGATCGTAGCGGTTGGTGGAATCTGTATCGCCGCATAGCCGACGGAGAAATTGAGGCAGTTACTGAATTAGATTCTGAACTCGGAGTGCCTCAATGGATCTTCGGGATGAGCAACTATGCATTCGACTCGGCAGACAAGATTATCTGTACTTACTATGAACGCGGCATCTCCCAACTGGCCTCAATAGAGAGTCACACTCGGAAATTACAGCCCATCGATACCACTTACACGGACATAAGTTTCTTGCGCGCTGCATCGGGTCAGGCTGTGTTTCGGGCTGGCTCAGCTGCTGAGCCACCATCAATTGTCAGATTGGATCTCAACACCAGAACTTTGGAGATCTTGCGTCGGTCAAACAACCTGGATATTAATACAGGTTATTTTTCCAGTCCCCGCGCTATTGAATTCCCTACTAAAGATGGACTAACTGCTCATGGCTTTTTTTATCCGCCTCAGAATCCTGACTACCGGGCGCCTGGCGGTGAACGTCCGCCACTTCTGGTAAAGAGCCATGGCGGACCAACATCCGCGGCCGCCACCGCCCTCAGCCTGACAATTCAATACTGGTCCAGCAGAGGGGTTGGGGTGTTGGATGTGAACTATGGCGGCAGCACCGGTTACGGCCGGGCTTATCGGGAGAGGTTAAAGGCCCAGTGGGGCGTGGTGGACGTTGACGACTGCGCGAACGGTGCGCTCTATCTAGTGTCGCAGGACGAAGTCGATTGCAACCGCTTGATGATCTCCGGTGGAAGCGCCGGAGGATACACAACGCTTTGCGCGCTTACTTTCCGAGACACTTTCAAGGCCGGTGCCAGCCATTATGGCGTGAGCGATGCGGAGGCGCTCACCAAAGAGACTCATAAATTCGAATCGCGATATCTCGATGGGCTATTTGGTCCTTATCCGGAAAAGCAGGAAATCTATTTCCAACGTTCACCAATTAATTTCACAGACAGGCTGTCGTGCCCGTTGATCTTTTTCCAGGGACTAGAGGACAAGGTTGTGCCACCTAACCAGGCTGAAGTGATGGTAGAAGCATTACGCGCGAAAGGAATTCCCGTCGCTTATGTACGGTTTGAAGGCGAGCAGCACGGCTTTCGACAGGCCAAGAACATCAAGCGCGCTTTGGATGGAGAGCTATTTTTCTATTCCAAAGTTTTCGGTTTTGAATTGGCTGAGGACGTCGAGCCTGTGCAAATCGATAATCTTCGTTAGGACAATGCCTATCCGCAGATTACGCAGATTTCACATCGGCTCTACCAGCAAGCCAAAAGACACGATCCACTTAACGACACGATCCACGAAATTTCACTAAACGACACTAAAGGCATCTGTTTGTCTGATTTCGCGTGATTTGGTGGATCATTTGTCTATCTACGTAATCTGCGGATAGTCCTCACTGTAGGGGCTTGTCGGCAACTGTGGCGGCGCCACCCCCATGATCCGCTCCTCTGAGCACTCCGCTTTCATCAATGAAGAACGAGATCTTGCCGGTCTTTCCATGTTCGAGGGGCACAGCAGTGGCCTCAAACTTGGATCCCATCGCGCTCAACTCGATCTTGTATCCATGCTGTTGTAGCAGTTCTTTAGGCACCAGCCTCTGTGCCACCAGCTGATCAAGAGTGCCGTAGTTACCATCCCCCTTTGTTGCTTGATATGTGGCTTCCGCACTGACAAGCATCCTCAATGCACTCTGCGCTATTGCTTCATTCCTCACGAGGGGAAGCTGGTGACTCTCGGTCGCAAATCCTGCGATCATTAACAAGACCAGATTTTTGGGGACGTGCAACTCGTGGAGCGCTCCCAGCCCTTCATTCGAAATCGCGTAAGTAGCCGCCTCCGGGGTGGGGCTTAGTCGCAAGACGAAATCTCGAAGCGTGTCATTGGTAACTAGGTTAAGGTCTTTGCTAAATCCGCTAAAGCTCTCCATCAGCGCAGGTGAGACATAAACCTGGCCCAACACCTGGCGCGGCTGCCAGCGCGTTGAGTTCCTGAAACTGCTGTTTCCCGCCAGGGTCTGATGGTTCAGATATGAATCGACGACGTACCGAACGGCTTTAGCATCTGAAGAAACAATCAGAAAGTTTCCGATGAACGCATAAGCAATTGCATTTGCATAGTTAACGAGTTCAGTGTCGTCGCGCTTCTCACTTTGGGCCAGTTGGCTCGCGCCCTTAAAGCCAACTGCGTCAATGATCTTTGGCATCAACGCGCGGACCGCCTCCTTGTCTTTTATGGAGATCGCGATCACCGGTTCAGGTCCGGATGTTGCCGGTGCTGTCCGCGGGGGTGTCCTCTCATCCGTCTTTTCCGGAGTCGCAGATGGCGAGGCGTATGGCCCGCTCAGACCGAGGGTTTTAACCTTAACGCTCAGCGCTACCTCATTACCGAAGAGCGGCAACAGATCCTCCCTAATTTTGAGACCTAGCTTTTTCTCATAGACGGCAAACGGTGACTCAGGCTGATTAGCCTCAATAGTTTGCCCCTTTGTCCTGCGCAATTCGCTCTCACGGAAAACCGTTCTCAGGGTGCCCTCGTAGATCAGCGGAAGGTCAAGTGAGAGCGTTACCAGCAATTCCGTGCTGGCCGGCAATACTGAGGAGGCTTCCGGAGTTAGCGGTGGTCCAGAAACTAGCTGCGGAGCAAAGGGTATAGCATTTCCTTTCACTTCAGGGCTGTTGACAAGGAGTGCGCGCACTACATAGGTGTCGGCATCGAAAGCAAGGGCTACTCCAATCGCTTCCGGCCATCTCGGTATTCCAAAAAATAATGCGCTGGCCAGCCGGTCAAGGCCCGAGGTACTCGCGATCGTTATTTCCGGACCCAAATCACCTTGAGACACGGGCGAAGATGTACCCAACGTGGCTTCGGCCGAGGCAGGTGGAGCAGGTGCGGGTGGAGATGGCTCTACCGGTACGAGTTCGGGCGTCACCTCGGTGTCTGAACGACTCTGAGCATCGGCCGGAGCAAGCTTAGGGGCTGCGCTCTCTTGCTGTTTCTTCACCTCTTCCTGCATTTTGAGCATACGTTCCTGCTCCTCTTTCTCTGCGGAGGCCATATCGAAATAGAGAAAGACGGATTCAGAGCTAAGCCGGTCGTGCACCTGCCGAAAGTTCTGATCCTCGGCTAGCAACTTACTTCCGGTGGGTCGTAACGCCTTAAACGTAAACTGGGATTCGCTGATGAAAACCAGCGCGCCTGACTGCTTCAGAATGTAAGGCGGTGGCGGTGATGGAGTCTGCTTTGGCTTCGCCTCCGCAGGTTCATTCTTTCCGGGACCTGAAATCGGAGAATTCACC
This sequence comes from Pyrinomonadaceae bacterium, assembly GCA_013812905.1. Taxonomy (GTDB): domain Bacteria; phylum Acidobacteriota; class Blastocatellia; order Pyrinomonadales; family Pyrinomonadaceae; genus PSRF01. The sequence continues at coordinate 10,020 of JACCSP010000088.1, read as the reverse complement.
GGCGCTGGCGTGGGTAAGAACTTGGGCAGGAACTCCTTCAGTTGTGATTCAAATTTCTGTGCTTCTTCAGCGGAAGGAAACTCAATGACGAACAAGGCCTGAGGGAGCTTGGGGCGTGACGGCCAGGCCGCAAACATCAGCCTCGAAGTCATCAACTCATCGGCGTGAGAGTTGAGCCACCGCACAAGGGTCTTGAACTCTTTCGGCGGGGCCGCCAGCTTCATTACCGGGTCCAGAATGTCGTTAATACCGGAGATTCGGAGCAGTGGGCCCACTCCTCGTACTTCGCCGTAAATCTTATAGCTATCGGCAGCGAGAAGAGTCTCAAAGGTGAGCGCAGGCTGGTTTGGTTGAACAGCGGGCGACGGTTTCGGCGCTTCGGGCCGGCGGCGTTGCGCATTTAGGGGTGCGGCAATTAACAAAAGAGTTAGGAGCAGGCGGGCGGAGATTGCGGCACTTTGACATATATTCATGAGAATCTACCCTCTCAACGCTTCACGACTTTACGCCATAACTCTGGTCGGCTGACGGACCTTCTCATCGTCTGCCAAGCCCATCGCAAAAGCAATACTGAAAATCTGATGGGAAAGTTTCTCTCCGAGCGGCCCTCGTTTCAAGATACGAAGTAAGTGACAACCGACCCACAGGATCAGGAGGAAACCAAACCGTGAATTCTTAATTACCGCCAATATCGCCCCGCATTATTGGAACTGCGAGTCTCGCTACGAGACGGCGGCAAACAGTCTCAGCCCAGGTTAACCACGATTGGCCCCCCGAGTTGCCACGGTCACTCTGATGATAACCACAACCGTTGAATTCCAAGATCCTCATAGCTACGGACTGGCACGGTCTTGTACCGCAGTCAAACGAAGAAAAAGACTGTTGCAAAATCCATCAGCGCCAGTTAGATTGAAGCCAGCCATCATACTCAGAGTGGAGGACTCCTCCCGGTCGATTTGGGTGTGCCGCAGCCTTCTCATAATTTGCGTTGGAGGTAGAAAAAGTGCCGACAGGAACTTGCCCGGAATGCGATGCCGATGTCCACGTAGATATGGACACGGATAAGGGCGAAACGGTTTCATGTGAGGAATGCTCCGCAGCACTGGAAGTAGTCGGTCTCGATCCAGTCGAGTTGGACATTGTTGAAGAAGAAGATTTGGACGACGACGAAGAAGACGAAGAGTTCTGAGAGGCGGTGGGCAGTGGAAGGTAGGCAGTGAACAGTTATGAACCGGAATTAACCCTTGGCTTTCCCTTGCTGACCACTCGGCACTGCAAACGCTTATTGTTTCCCTCCCGCCTGGTATCCCGGACGGCTTTGCCGGATCGTCAGACCGGGCGGTCCTTCCACCTTCAACGAATGGAATTGACCATCGCGCCGTTTTTCTTCCGCTGGGTAAAACGCCAAGACGTATGCCGAAGTTACTTCATCGGCCAGCGCCCGAAAGAGGGGCACATAATCCTTCTCGGTTGCATAAACGCTCCGCCCCCCGGTGAGGTCAGCAAGTCCACTTACGTCGAGCGGTGTCGGTAATGGGGCCAGCGTCGAAGCCGTCATCATTCGGGAGTACGACGGCAGGGTAACAACATAGACACTCACGTCGGCGGCATTGGCTCGCTCAATAACTGTCTGCGGAGCGACTGTATCGCCCACTGGAAACCCGTCCGTTACGACAAGCACCGCCCTTTTCATCAAACGCCGATCTCGAGTGCGAGGAGCGTGGCGAACAATCAACCGGATAGCGTCGTCAACTGCGTCGTAGGTGTGCGTTGAAAGGCCATTCGGCTCACGGGCGAGTTTTTCAAACGTACGATCAAGGGCGGTGGGATCGGAAGTGAACTTCTGCAGGGTCTTTACATTCATTCCAAATGCCATCACCGCATATACAGCTTGCTGATCCGTAATGCTGGTCGAGAAAGCTTGCAAGGCATGGCGCAATCGGCCCATCTCCTCCGTCGTCATGCTGCCCGAGATGTCTAAGGTAAATACCAGCGCGAGAGGTCGTGGCGGGCCAGTTCTTCGCTCCACTTGAAAAAAGGAGATCGGTTGTTGAATGCCATCAGCGTAGAGTTTGAAGTCCTCCTTAACAAGGTTCCGAACTGGCACCCCCTGTAGATCAGTAACTGTAACGTCCACTGCGACCACATCCGTGTCGATGCGCAGTATGTCATCGGCTTCCTGCGTCTGCGCGGGCCACACACGGCGCGGGCGTTGAATCGGAGGGGACGGGTCTTGCGCTTGAGCTGAGATGAAGCTCTCCAGAATTAAGAAAAGCGCTACACAGGTTAGCACCGCGGCCTTGCTAGGCTTTTTGCTTTGATTAATACTCATGGCCACCGTGTGACCGAGTGTCGAATCTCTTCTTCTGAGCCGGACCAATTTGAAACCCGATCGGGAAAGATTATACGAACTTCGTTGGATGTCGCCAACGCGCGGGTTGGGCAACATGCGAGTTACTTGCGGCATCAAGTAAGCAGCTTCAACAAGCGAGGGCATAATCCACGAGATCATCCGAACAACAGGAATTCTTGATAGTGCCATTTCGTGTATTTCGGGATCCTGGGAAAAGCCACCATTTGGTTAAGTGAGCGCCACGTTATTCAAGTTTGGGCTCGGTTGGATGGCACAATCAGGACTCGCAAGTTAGATTTCGCTTCAAAGTGGGGCTTTCCAATGAATACCTTTCCAATGAATACTAAGAGGCTGATGCGCGCTTCATTGGCCACTCTGGTGCTGGCGACGGCCACGGCAATGGCCCAGGACCGCGCAACAGGAGGTATCAAGGGGAGGGTCCGAGTTGAGACCGGGGTGCCTTCCGGCGTCACGGTTGTTATCAGGCGGGACGAGCGGGAGGTTAATCGCGTCTTGACAGATAAGAGCGGGTCGTTTTTAGTGCAGCGTTTGCCCGCGGGACAGTATGCGCTCACATTTAGAAAGCCAGGCTTGAGTGTGGGCACGGTGGAGAATGTGGAGGTCAAGGCGGGTAAGACCCGTTCACTTGGAGATCGCTTGATTCTGACCGTGGACGAAGGCTCGATCGCGTTTATTCGAGGAAGCGTTTTCAACCAGGGGGGCCGCAGCGTTCCCGGGGCCAAAGTTGAGCTGGCAAGGATTGAAGTGGACGGCTCTACGAAAAAGATCGACGGTCGTGTTACCAACGAGACCGGTTCTTTTGTGTTTAGGCTGCTGCCCGAGACAGCCACATATCGCGTAACGGTGAAACCTGCCAATGCCGGGCCGGTGAGCCAGGACGTCGAAATAGATGGCGCTGCCGTTTATCGCGTGGCTCTTTCCGTTCCGGCGGCTCCCAAATAGGAGCCTCAGTTTCCCTCCGGCAGGACGGATGTTTTATATTTGGCTGGCCTAATGCCGTTGCGTTAGGATGCGGTCAAAGCCATGGAAGACCGCGAAGAATTTCTGACTGCCCGACAGCTCGCAAAGGTATTGCAGGTTAGCGAATCGACGGTGCGACGCCTGGCTCGCAAGCGGCGCATTCCTTCCGTTCGCGTCACCCCACATATCATCCGGTTTCATCTCGACGCTGTGCGCGAGGCTTTCGACGTCCCGCGCTCAAGGATTCGCCATGGTGAATACACCGAGCAGGTTGACGACGCGCAGTTGTCCTTTGATGATCTGCTACTCAGCTGATGCCGCAGAATGTTGCTACGGGAATAATGAGCGCGGCGGGTTGAATCGAATCCAATTGCCATTCTGCCTGACGTAGACTCGCGGTTGGCGAATCGGAAACTTGCGAGCAAAGACCGGATTGCCGGCCAGGGATTTTTTGATTGTCGCGCTATCGCCAGTCGCCACTCGCCACTTTCCTTCTTCCCGCACCAAGTATTGCTGAACTACGATTTTACCTTCAGTCTGAATTGGGCTCACAACCCTTCCGTAAAGCACCGTGTCGGCCACAGCGACGTTGGCTGCCACTCTTACCTTTCCAATCTCCATCCGATCGAGCACATACATGTTGTGAGCTCGACTCAATGCATTCGTAAACCGCGAACGCGACATGCGCGTCCGCGACGATGCAGGCATCGCATCGTAAACCGAACCGTAGTCTCGGGACTTTAACTGCTCAAAAACCCGTTGGACCGTCCCACGTATCTCCGCTTCGTCTGTTGCTCGCGCGATATTCGGCGCTGGAAACATCAACCCGCACATTACTAATAAGACCGCTTTGCAATTACTGATCTTCATGTAAATCACTCACCTCAATATTAATGCTGTCAGAACAGGAGCAGTAGCGCCCTGGTCTCGACTGGCCATACAACCCGGACGCTACCGCTCGCGATTCTGACGGGCGCCACCCCTCTGTTGCTGATCGGAATCTTTAGCGGCGAGGGCGGCCTTAACCTGCAGACGATAGTTTAGAAACCAGGCCACCATACCGAACGCTGCGATGACAAATGCCCTATCAAAATCACTCCGCAGTAAGAGTACAGCCGCAATGGCGACACAGCCTCCGGCTACGATCAGCCAGAATAATTTCACTTGATCAGCACCGGAATCACAATGTCTTTCGAACCGGGGGGATAACAAACCTGCTCATCGCAAGCTTGGATACTCAATTTGGCAGGAATGGGATGTTGGCCTTTCTTCGCGGTTGGGGCAGCCTTCAAAGTCACTGTAAGTGAGGTTTCTCCCTCGTAAACATGAAGTGGCTTCTCTGCAAACGCAAACTTCCTGACTAACGGCTTGGGATAGAAGACGGATTTGAGCGAGATCCCATCGGTGTCTGCCATGTGAAGTTCGGTAGCTTTCAGATACGGATAGGTTGGTGGATTCGAATTAACGTGGTAGCCCGTCTGGACGGTAACGTGAACAGTTGCGTCGGCAACTCCACCCGCGGGTATTTCAACGCTCTTAACTGAGATCTTCACTACGGATTCCGATGTCGTCTTCGGGACTCCGGCTGGTGTTGGCGAACTGGCCGCCGTTTCTCCATTAGGTTTCAGACTATTTGAGCAAGCGCAAAACGCCGCGGCCATGACCACAGAGAGAATTAGAGCAGGTAAGAGTCGACTCATTTGTATGGGTAAGCGCGAAAAAGTGGTTTGAGAAACGTGCAGATCTCAGATGTGACTTTTTGAATTCGGAAGATTTCGGAATAACGGCTACCCTGCAGCTTCTTTCTTGTCCTCCGGTTTCTTGATGCCGAATTTCTCGAGACGATACTGCAGAGTTCGGAACGTCAGGCCCAGCAGCTTCGCCGCCTTTGTGATGTTGTAATCAGTCTGCTCCATCGCCTGGGTCAACAAATCCCGCTCCATATCTTCGAAGCTGATTCCTTCGGCGGGTAACTTGAAGGCTCCCTGCGCAGCGGGACGAGTCTCCTGCCTCAACTCGAGCGGTAAGTCTTCGACCGTGATCTGGTCGCCTTCACAGAGCAGGATGGCCCGCTCAATGGCCGACTCGAGCTGACGCACGTTTCCGGGCCAGCTGTAGTCGACCATTAGTTTTTTTGTCTCAGGCGTGAGTCCACGGACGAGTCGCGATGTGTCGCGCGTATGTTTTCTTAAAAAGAAATCGATCAAAACCTGGATATCATCGCGCCGCTCGCGCAAGGGGGGCACATCCACCGAAAGAACATTGATGCGGTAGTAAAGGTCATCTCTAAACCTACCATCGGCGACCATCGCTCGTAGGTCCCGATTGGTGGCCGCGATCACGCGCACATCGATACTGATTTCGTGAGTGCCGCCAACGCGTCGAATCTTGCGTTCCTGCAGGGCTCGCAGCAGTTTTGCCTGCATGGCTACATCCAGTTCGGCGATCTCATCCAGGAACAACGTGCCGCGATTTGCAAGTTCGAAAAGCCCCTTCTTTTCTGCGTGTGCGCCCGTGAAGGATCCCTTTTCGTGACCGAATAGTTCGGATTCAAGAAGGTTTTCGCTAATAGCCGCACAGTTCACAGCCTGAAAAACCTCCGTCAGTCGTGGTGGCGATTGGTTGTGTATTGCCCGCGCAATAAGCTCCTTACCCGTGCCGGATTCCCCTCGAATCAGTACTGTTGAATTAGATCGTGCGACCTTTACGATCATCTTCTTGACGGTTTCCATCTTCGGGGACGCAGATATGATTTCGGTATCAAGCTCCTCGATCTTTCCAAGCGCGCGACGCACTGTTCCCAAGAGCAGTTCCTGGTCAACCGGCTTCTCCAGGTAGTCAAAGGCGCCGTTTCGTAAGGCTTCTTTCGCTGATTCTATGGTCCCGTGGCCAGTTATCAGGACCACACTGGTAGAGGGGTCAAGCGCAATCACATTTTGTAAGAGCTCAATGCCACTCATTCCCGTCATTTTTAAGTCTGTTAATACCAAATCGAATTTGCGCTCGTTAAGAAATTTGACCGCAGCCTCGCCTGAGGAAGCCGTCGTGACGTCATATCCTGCGCCCACCAAGGGTCTCTCGTAGGCTTCACGCTGGGGCCTTTCATCGTCTACTACCAGTATGTTTTTCCGTGCCATATCCTAAGTATGAACGATTAGGGATACAGAAAGAAAGTCAGTGACCCCCGATTCGCGAAATCAACGAACCGACACGAAATCTTGTTTGTTCAGGTCGTGTGACTTCACAAATCGTTGTCCCTTCCTGTCTCTTCATCCTTCTACCGGGTTCGCCTTTGCTTTTAACGGCAGCGTGATTGTAAATGTCGTTCCGGATCCTTGCTTGGAAGTAACGCTAATCGTCCCGCCGTGATCGTCAACCGCCTTTCTTACTATGGCGAGGCCCAGGCCTGTACCGGTTTCTTTTGTCGAATAGTAGGGTTCAAATACCTTCGCAATATCTTCGGGCGCAATCCCTCGCCCTGTATCACTGACTTCAATAACCGCGAGATCACCACTCTGATCTGGACGAATAGCAATCCGCACGCTTCCACCCTCTCCATCAATTGCCTGCAACCCATTGACAACCAGGTTCGTGAAAACCGAGCGCAAAGCCTCCCGATCAGCTATCGCCGATGGCATGTTTTCTTCTACCTCCAATCGGATCAGAATATTGCTTTCGTCGGCCTGGGCCTGAACCACGCGCAACGCATCTTCTACCTCGGACCTCAAATCCATCTGCTGCGGCTCAAGCATCGACGGCCTGGAATATTTCAGAAAATCTGTGATGTGCCGGTTGATGCGCCTAACTTCGGTTTTGAGTTGATCCGTCAGCCGGGCGAATGTCTCACCTTTCTTAGGGTCTTCGGGAGTGAAGGTCGAGCGCAAGTGATCGAGCGTCAGGTTGATATAGTTGAGAGGATTGCGAATCTCATGGGCGATCGCGGCTGCGAGTCTGCCCACGACTGCCCCCTTTTCTGCTGCATGAAGTTGAGTCTCCAGTTCGCGAGCGCGAGCGAGCTTGGCCGTCATTTCATTGAATGCAGCTGCAAGCGCTCCCATTTCGTCCCTTTGGTCGGTGGGTACTCGAACGCTGAAATCTCCACCAGCCACTCTCCGCGCGGCGCTCGACAAGAAATTGATTGGCCTGGTAAACCTCCAGACGAAGATGCCGGTTACAATCGTCGTGGCGAGCAATAGCAGCAGAGTGTAAGACGCTGACCGCCGCGCCTGACGCTCGAGTATATTTGTCAAAGTGTTTGCCGATCCCAAAACCACGATGATGTACCAGCGGCCTTTAGTGGTTTCCAGCGGAAAGTAAAAGGCTCCCGGTTCGCCAGGCTTGGCAGCAGGCCTGCCGGTCAGCCAGGGAGGTAGTCCAGGAGCTTCATCACCCAATTCAACCGCACTGTTCAGCGGGGGAAGTGGAACATCCTTAAGGCGCACATATGTTGCTGAATTATCCTCGTTCTTGCGCGGACCGTAGTCGCCAATCAGACTGTCTTGAATGAACCCTTCGCCGTCTACTACCAGGACGTTTTGCACGCGACCGTTTTCCTCGCCCGTCAGCGGTGCGCGGAGACTGGAACGCAATTCATCGAGATACTTCCTGCTTGAGATACTATTAACGCCTAATGCCACGCCGGCCATGATCGCCTGCTCCTGTTCGACGATCAGATGAGCGTTATTCCTAACGGAGCGCACGTTCACGTAGTACTGGACACCTAAAGTCAGCACGAGGAGAACCGACAGGAGCAGCAGCAGTCTCGCGCGAAAGCTATTGAAAAGTGCGGATATCTTCATCCTATGCGTTAAGAGGGGAAGGAAAGCCGAAAAGTTGTCGTTCCGCCTGTGTTTCTGGAGGCTCAGCTTAAAGCACAACAACCCGCGTTCCAAGCCTTTCTTAATGGATTGTGTACAAAAGGTTACTTTTCTGTTGCTGTAGAAGCTAGCCTGAGGTATATTTGCCTTGGTTTCGAACGCAAGTCCCCAGAAACCGCCTTTTAGGGAATTCTCCCACCTCAAAGTTGCAGGATTGGACGATCGTCAAGAAAACGTGAGTTATTGAAGGCGTTGCATCGAGGTTTTTTGAACGAGAGGACATGAAACTCTCACCACTGCAAAAACGAGTAGTTAGTGAGGAGCGGGCGCTTTCCGGAAAGCCTTTGAAGTTCTCACCTCCCCTCAGGCGCCCGAAGGTTGTAACGCAGTCTCTGGCCAACATGAACCAGACCAATTCCTAGGAAAGGTAATAGGACCGCATGAACTTGAATACCCCTTCTCCAATATCCCTCCGTTACGCACTCATATTGTTCCTTCTTATTACGGTCGCTTGCTCCGGCACGGTATTTGGCAAGAGGAGGCAAGCCAGTTCGTCGCGCAACAAAGTGACTCGCGCGGAAAAAGGAAGAAAGTCATCGGCGAGAAATCGTCGCTCCACGCGCCCCGGAAGGCTCGCGAGAGGTACACGGAGAGGCCGGAGATCGCGCCTGTCGGCGCGAGAAGTGAGGCAACAGCGAAAGCAAATTGCCCGGGAGCAATCCGCTTCACTCAAAGCCCTTGAGCGTAGACTGCGCCGCCCTTTGACCAGGCGCGAACGATCGGCCGAGTTGCGTAGAATCCAAACGCGTAATCGTCATGCGCTGGAAGTAGCCAGGCGTCGCGCTGAAGCTGCTCGCCAAGCGGCAATAGCTCGCCAGAGAGCACTCGAGAAGTCCATGCGCGACGAAGTCCAAGCCTTGATTGCTCGCGACGATACCACCGGTGAAGATTTGGAAGTTCGCCGCGCAGCAATAAACGCTCTTGGTAATCATATTGGCACTGCAGTGGTCATGGATCCTATGACCGGTAGGATTTATTCCATTGTGAATCAAGAGTGGGCACTGAGACGCGGCTTCAAGCCGTGCTCGACAATCAAGCTGGTTACTGGCGTCGCTGGTTTGGGTGAGAAAGTGATCGATCCCGCGAACACCGCTGCGGTCTCCGATAGATACAATATCGATCTCACAGACGCGTTGGCTTATTCAAACAATACTTACTTTCAACAGGTTGGTGGCCGCGTCGGCTTCGAGAAAATGATGTCTTACGCAAGGGATCTCGGCCTTGGCGAGAAAACCGGCATCAATGCTCCCAATGAGTATTCGGGTCGCCTTCCATATGAGAAGACCGGCTTTGCCCTCAATCGAATGTCGTCTCACGGCGATGATTTCGAGGTAACGGCGGTTCAACTGGCCACACTGGTTTCGGCCATGGGGAACGGTGGCAAGCTGCTGGTGCCGCGCGTGGCGCGCACTGCTGGAGAACAAGCGAAGTTCAAGACGAAAGTAAGACGTCAGATCAAGCTCGAGCCGGAGGCGTGGCGCCAAATGGTTCCGGGGATGGTCGGAGCAGTCAACTATGGTTCCGGAAAGAAGGCTTATGATCCCCTGCAGACCGTCGCCGGCAAAACCGGCACTTGCATCGGTCAGGGCGGCTGGCTCGGGTTGTTTACGTCATATGCCCCGCTGGCGAACCCGAGACTCGCGGTGGTTGTTATTAGCCGCGGACCTGATGCGCGCAGACACTTCCCTGCAGCAGTTGCCGGCAGAATTTATCGTGAACTGAATAGCCGATTTGGAACTCCGGTCAATCTCCAGCTAGCGACCGCGCCTAGCGCCGATGACCCGAAGGCCGCTGAGCTAAACGAAGAGG